>NZ_JBVKAT010000013.1:151929-220760 GCF_055598485.1 Streptomyces sp. NPDC107521 | reverse complement strand
CGTAGAAGACGGCCCGTTTGAACCAGCCGGGGTCGCGGTCGCTCGCGGGGGTGTCCTCGAAGGTGTCCGGTACGGGCTCGTTGACGGTCATGAGGCTGCCGACCCTTTCTGCGGCGCGGCGGCGGACGGCCGCTGGACGTGGAAGACGTGCGCGGGCGCCCGGCCGGGCTCCAGGCGGACGTAGTTGGTCCGGCCCCACCGGTAGCTCTCGCCGGTCAGTTCGTCGTGGACGGTCACCGGGGCGTCGTGGCCGAGGCCGAGCCGCGGCAGGTCGAGCGTGACCGTGGCCTCCTGGGCGCGGTGCGGGTCGAGGTTGACGACCACCAGGACGGCGTCGTCCCCCTCGCGCTTGCTGTACGCGATGAGCGCGTCGTTGTCGGTCTCGTGGAAGCGGAGGTTCCGCAGCCGGTGCAGCGCGGGATGGGCGCGCCGGACGGCGTTGAGCCGGGTGATCAACGGGGCGATGGTGCGTCCCTCGCGCGCGGCGGCGTCCCAGTCGCGCGGGGTGAGCTGGTACTTCTCCGAGTCGCGGTACTCCTCGCCGCCCGGGTGCAGGGGGGTGTTCTCGCACAGCTCGTAGCCGCTGTAGACGCCCCAGGTGGGGGAGAGGGTGGCGGCGAGCACGGCGCGCAGCTCGAAGGCGGGCCGGCCGCCGTGCTGGAGGTGGGCGGGGAGGATGTCGGGGGTGTTCGCGAAGAGGTTGGGCCGCATGTGGGCGGCGGCCTCCCCCGACAGCTCGGTGAGGTACCCGGTCAGCTCCTCCTTGCCGGTGCGCCAGGTGAAGTACGTGTAGGACTGCTGGAATCCGGCCTGCGCCAGCGCGTGCATCATCGCGGGCCGGGTGAAGGCCTCGGCGAGGAAGATGACGTCCGGGTCGGTGCCGTTGACGTCCGCGATGACGCGTTCCCAGAAGACCACCGGCTTGGTGTGCGGGTTGTCCACGCGGAAGATCCGCACCCCGTGGCCCATCCACAGCCGCAGGACGCGGACGGTCTCGGCGACGATGCCGTCCATGTCGGTGTCGAAGGCGAGCGGATGGATGTCCTGGTACTGCTTCGGCGGGTTCTCGGCGTGCGCGACGCTGCCGTCCGGACGGTGGTGGAACCACTCGGGGTGCTTGGCCAGCCAGGGGTGGTCGGGGGAGCACTGGAGGGCGAGGTCCAGGGCGGTCTCCAGGCCGTGCCGGGCGGCCTCGGCCACGAAGGCGTCGAAGTCGTCGAAGGTGCCGAGCGCCGGGTGGATCGCGTCGTGGCCCCCCTCGGGGGAGCCGATGGCCCAGGGGACGCCGACATCGCCGGGGGCGGCGGTGAGGGTGTTGTTGCGGCCCTTGCGGTGGGTGGTGCCGATGGGGTGGACCGGTGGGAGGTAGACGACGTCGAAGCCCATGGCGGCGATGGCGGGCAGCCGCCGGGCGGCGGTGCGGAAGGTGCCGTGCGGCTCCTCGGGCGTCCCCTCGGAGCGGGGGAAGAACTCGTACCAGGCGCCGTACAGGGCCCGTTCGCGCTCCACCAGCAGCGGCATCGGCTCGGAGGAGGTGACCAGCTCCCGCAGCGGGTGGCGGGCCAGCACCGCGTCCACCCGGGGCGCGCACGCCGCCGCCAGCCGGGCGGCGACCGGCAGCGAGTCGTCCCCGAGGACCCGGGCGGCGGCCAGCACCGCCTGCCGCCCGGCCCGGCGCGGAACGCCCGCCGCGGCCCGCCGGTACAGCTCCGCGCCCTCCTCCAGCACCAGCCCGGCCTCGATGCCCGCCGGCACCTTGACGCCCGCGGCGCGCCGCCAGGTGGTGACCGGATCGCTCCACGCCTCCACCCGGTACGTCCAGTTCCCCGTCGTACCGGGGGTGACCTCGGCGCCCCAGCGGTCGGTGCCCGGCGCCAGCTCCCGCATCGGCGTCCACGGGCCGGGGCGGCCCTGCGGATCGGTGAGGACGACATCGGCGCCCACCGCGTCGTGGCCCTCGCGGAACACGGTGGCGGTCACCTCGAAGGTCTCTCCCGCCACCGCCTTCGCCGGTCGTCTGCCGCCGTCCACCGCCGGACGGACGTCCCGCACCGGGATGCGCCCGCTCACCGCGCTCCTGCCCATCCGTCCCACCTCCGCCGTGCTCGGGGCCGGACCGCGAGGGGCCCGGCCGGATGACGCCTCACGCCGCGCCGGTGGGGGTCTTCCGCCCCGCCGGCGGCAACCGGTCCGCCGCGGGGGACGGCGGGCCCAGCCGGACCGGCAGGGCGGGCCGGGACCGGTCGTCCCGCTCCCGCAGACGGGTGACCGGGGCCGTCCGCAGATACCGTTCGGCCGCGTCCGCCGCCTCCCGGGCGCAGCGCCTGCCCATGAGCACGCACAGGGTGTAGCCGGAGTCCTCGAAGGTGGTCCGCACCCCCGTGTCCGCCGGGGAGGCCAGCGTCATCCGCTCCCAGGCGCGGTAGCGCCGCAGCTGCCGGGCGACTTCGGTCCTCGCGGGAAGCAGCATGGCCGGTCACCTTCCGGGTCGGTCCGATCCGAACGATCAGCACTTCACACATGGTGCACGCGCGGTCACGGTCCGTCTTGTTGGATCTTCAACTTGTTTGCGCGCGGCGCGGACGCCCCCTCCCGGCGCTCCGAACGCCGCCCTCCCGCCCCCCGGGCGACCCGCCCCTCCGCGCCCCGGACGCGGCCCCGCGGCCGCCCGGCGCCCCGCGCCGGACCCGCACCGTGACCGCCCGGACACCGTTCGTGTTGCACGAATGGGCTACGGATCGCACTCTGGAATGACTCAGAAGCGATCAGTGCTCCCGCCTCGTGATCGGGGAGCCCGTCCCCCAAGGGACGAGGAGACGCGGGAGCCTTCGCGGTGAGGAGCCACGACGATGAAGACCGCAGTGCCCTGCTACTACCACCTCGACGTGGAAGTGAGCCCGGAACGGGTCGGACAGGTCAGGCGCATCCTGGCCGCCCACCTCAGGTTCTGGGACCTGGAGAACCTCGTCGACCCCGTCTGCTCCGGCGCCGAGATGCTGCTGCGGGCGATCGACGAGCACGTCAGCGACAAGAACACCTCGATCGAGATGTGGTGGAACCGCCAGCACCTCATCACGGCGGTGGCGGGCCACGACCGGGGACTCCGTCCCGACCAGGACCTGCGCGGCTGCCTCCGGCACCTCGCCGCCCACAGCGACGGCTGGGGCTGCTGCGCCACCGGCACCGGGTCGAAGGTCATCTGGTTCTCCCGGCGCGCCCGCTCCGGCGAACGCGTCCCGCTGGTGCCCACCGCACCGGGCCCGATCACCCAGGAGGGGCTGGAGCTGCCCCGGGAGACCGTGCCCGCCGCCCGGCTGGCGGGCGCCCCGGCCCCCGCGCCCGCCGGCCTCGTGCTCACCGGCCGCACGCCCACCGGTCCCACGGTCACCGGGCCCGTGCCGGCCGGCCGGATGCCCGCCGGCCGCGGGTCCGCCGTCCCGTCCCCCGGCCGGGTGCCGGAGGGCGCCCGGTGACGCGCCTGCGCGCGGGCGGGAGGGAGTCGCCCGTGTGGAGCGGGCTCCCCTACCCCCTGGGGGCCTCGTACGACGGCCAGGGCACCAACTTCGCCCTGTTCAGCGAGGTCGCCGAACGCGTCGACCTCGTCCTCGTCGACGACGACGGCACCCACCGCACCGTTCCGCTGCCCGACGTCGACGGCTTCGTCTGGCACTGCTACCTGCCCGGCGTCGGCCCCGGGCAGCGCTACGGCTACCGCGTCCACGGCCCCTGGGACCCCGCCGTGGGCCACCGCTGCAACCCCGCCAAACTGCTCCTGGACCCCTGCGCCCGCGCCGTCGACGGCATGGCGGACAACCACGCCTCGCTCTTCGAACGGGCCCAGGACGGGCCCGACCCGGGGGACAGCGCCGGGCACACCCTGCTCGGCGTCGTCACCGACCCGTACTTCGACTGGGGCGACGACCGCCCGCCCCGGCGCCCGTACTCCGCCACCGTCATCTACGAGGCCCATGTCCGCGGCATCAGCCGCACCCACCCCGGCGTGCCCGAGGAACTGCGCGGCACCTACGCCGGACTCGCCCACCCCGCGGTCGTCGGGCACCTGACGTCCCTCGGCGTGACCGCCGTCGAGCTGATGCCCGTCCACCAGTTCGTGCACGACGGGGTGCTGCGGGACCGGGGCCTGGGCAACTACTGGGGCTACAACACCATCGGCTTCTTCGCCCCCCACAACGGCTACGCCGCCCTCGGCACCCGGGGCCAGCAGGTCGCCGAGTTCAAGTCGATGGTCAAGACCCTCCACGAGGCCGGACTCGAGGTCATCCTCGACGTGGTCTACAACCACACCGCCGAGGGCAACGAGAAGGGGCCCACCCTCTCCTTCCGGGGCATCGACAACGCCTCGTACTACCGCCTGGTGGACGGCGACTGGCGGCACTACTACGACACCACCGGCACCGGCAACAGCCTGCTGATGCGCCACCCCTACGTGCTCCAGCTCATCATGGACTCGCTGCGCTACTGGGTGACCGAGATGCACGTCGACGGCTTCCGCTTCGACCTCGCGGCCACCCTCGCCCGGCAGTTCCACGAGGTGGACCGGCTGTCGGCGTTCTTCGACCTGATCCAGCAGGACCCGGTGATCAGCCGCGTCAAGCTGATCGCGGAGCCCTGGGACCTCGGCGAGGGCGGCTACCAGGTCGGCAACTTCCCGCAGCTCTGGTCCGAGTGGAACGGCAAGTACCGCGACGCCGTACGGGACTTCTGGCGCGGCGAGGAGCACACGCTCGGCGAGTTCGCCTCCCGGCTCACCGGCTCCTCCGACCTCTACCAGCACAGCAGGCGCCGCCCCCGCGCGAGCGTCAACTTCGTCACCGCGCACGACGGCTTCACCCTGCGCGACCTCGTCTCCTACAACGACAAGCACAACCGGGCCAACGGCGAGGACGACCGGGACGGCGAGAGCCACAACCGCTCCTGGAACTGCGGGGCCGAGGGACCCACCGACGACCCCGCGGTCCTGGAACTGCGCGGCCGCCAGCAGCGCAACCTGCTCGCCACCCTGATGCTCTCCCAGGGCATCCCCATGCTCTGCCACGGCGACGAGATGGGCCGCACCCAGCGCGGCAACAACAACGCCTACTGCCAGGACAACGCCCTGTCCTGGATCGACTGGCGGCTGGACGGGGAGCGGCGCGGCCTGCTCGACTTCACCCGGCGGGTGATCGCCCTGCGCGCCGCCCACCCCGTCCTGCGCCGGCGCCGCTACTTCCGCGGCGAGACCGCCACCCGCGCCGACCAGCCGCTCCCCGACCTGGTCTGGCTGCGGCCCGACGCCCGGGAGATGACCGACGACGACTGGCACCGCCCCGACGCCCGCTCCGTCGGCGTCTTCCTCAACGGCGACGCCATCGCCGAACCCGACCCCCGGGGCCGCCCGGTGGTCGACGACTCCTTCCTGCTCCTCCTCAACAGCCACTGGGAACCGGCCCGCTTCCGGCTCCCCGGCGCCGCCTACGGGGAGCGCTGGACCACGCTGATCGACACCGCGGTCGCGGAGGGCGGCCCCGACGAGACCGAGCACAAGGCGGGCACCGCGCTCACCGTGGAGCCGCGCTCCCTCGTGCTGCTCTCCCGGCCCTCCCGCGGCACCGGAGGGTGAGCGCGCATGGCCTCAGCACAGACGGCGCGCGGTCACCGTGAACTGCGCGCCGTCGGCGTCGCGCAGCACCGCCTCGTCCCCGTTCACCGACTGCGCACCGCCGCCGTTCCGCTCGGCCGCGCGGGCGCACCCCTCGACGTCCTCGACGGCGAAGTGCACCTGCCAGTGCGGCCGCACGGACGGGTCCGGGGCGGCGCCCAGGGCCCCCGACCCGATGCGCGCCACCACGTCGCCCCGGCTGCGCAGCACCACCTCGCCCCCCTCGTAGCGCACCTCGCAGCCGTCGCCGTCGGGCCGCTCCGAGGCCCACTCGAAGACCTCGCCGTAGAAGATCGCCGCGTCGAAGGCGTCGCGGGTGTACAGCCGGATGAAGGCCGGGCGCGAGGAGCGCCAGGTCTCCCAGTCGGCGAACAGCTCGCCCTCCCAGATGCCGAAGGCCGCACCGTCCCGGTCGGCCAGCAGCGCCGCCCGCCCGGGCGGCAGGGAGATCGGCCCCACCGCGGTGGTGCCGCCCCGCTCCTGCACCCGGGAGACCGCCTCGTCGGCGCTGCGCACGGCGAAGTACGGCGTCCACGCCACCGCCATCTGCCACATCGAGGCGACCGCCGCGATCCCGGCGACCGGCGTCCCGTCGGCCAGCGCGATCCGGAACGGGTCGCCCAGGCCCGCGGGGCGCCACCGCCAGCCCAGCACCGCGGAGTAGAACTCCTCGGTGGCCGCCAGGTCCCGGCTGGTCAGGCTCACCCAGCAGGGCGCGCCGAACACGGAGTGCGTCGACGGGGCGGCGCCGCCGCGCGGGCCGGCGGCGGAGGTCGTGTCGTGGTTCATGGCAGTGGCGTCCTGCTCTCGTCCACCGGCTGCCACCGGACGCGCGCCGGTGGCCGGCCGGTCCGGCGGGGGGCGCGGGCCGGGTACCCCGCGGGCCGCGCCGAAACGGCACCGGCGATCCGCCGGGCGGCCCGGTGGCGACCGCGGCGGCCGGTGGTGACCATGGAGTCGGAGCGGTTCCACGCGCCGCGGGCCGGCGCGGCGCTCCGGACGGGGAGGTGAGCATGGCGACGGACGGGGACTCCCGGGAGATATTCGAACTGCAGGAGCAGGTCCGGCAGCTCAAGGAGGCGGTCGTCTCGCACGCCGTGGTCGACCAGGCGATCGGAATGATCGTCGTACTCGGCCGGATGGCGCCCGACCAGGGGTGGGTCGTACTGAAGGAAGTTTCCCAGCATACGAACATCAAACTGCGCAACGTCGCGGAATCGATACTCATCTGGGGGCGCAGCGGAGTGATGCCGCGCGAGATCCGGGTCAGCCTGGAGGACGCCCTCGACCGCCACGCCCCGGCCCGTGTTCCGGGCGTCCCCATCCATCGGCGCTGATCCGGTACGGCGGCGGGCCCGGGGCGCGGCCGTACCGCCCGTTCGGGCCGTTCGCGTGGTTGCCCCGCCGCCATCCGTTCCCGGCCCGGAACATCCGGCGCTCCTTCTCGAAGCCGGGTGCGGGGGCCAGAGCCGACCGGTGGGACCGCCGACCGCCACCGGGCGGGCCCGCGGGCTCGACAGGGCGGGCCCGCCGCCGGGCTCAGCCGGTCTCGGCGAGGATCTCCTCGCGTATCCGGTCGAAGCAGCCGCTCAGCAGCCGTGAGACGTGCATCTGGGAGATGCCGAGCTGCTGGGCTATCCGGCTCTGTGTCATGCCCCGGAAGAACCGCAGGTAGATGATGGTCCGCTCGCGCTCGGGCAGTGCCTGGAGACAGGGCCGGACGGCCACCCGGTCGACGACGGTGTCGAACGCCGGGTCCGGACCGCCGAGCGAGTCCCCGAGCGCGTACCCGTCGGTCCCCGGCATCTCCGCCTCCAGGGACAGCGCCGTGAAGCACTCCAGGGCCTCCATGCCGGCGCGCACCTCGTCCGGGGTGAGCCGGGCGTGCTCGGCGATCTCCTCGACCGTGGGTGCCCGGCCCGGAGTCGTCTGGGCCAGCTCCTTCGCCGCCCTGCGCACCCGGTTGCGGAGGTCCTGGACGCGGCGCGGCACGTGCAGCGTCCACATGTGGTCGCGGAAGTGCCGCTTGATCTCACCGGTCACGGTGGGCACCGCGTACGCCTCGAAGGCGTGGCCCCGCGCGGGGTCGTAGTGGTCGACGGCCTTGACCAGGCCGAGCGCCGCCACCTGGTAGAGATCGTCCAGACCCTCGCCGCGCCCCCGGAAGCGGACGGCGATCCGCTCGGCCATGGGGAGCCAGAGCCGGATCAGCTCGTCCCGCAGCGCCGTGCGCTCGGGTCCGTCGGGCAGGGCGGCGAGCCGCGCGAACGCCGCCGCCGTGTCGGGCGCGTCGTCGTGCGGATGGGGCTTGGTTCTGCCGGCGATACGCATGGTGCGCACCTCCCTCGGCGGGGTGCCGGGTGGACGGGACACCATGGGGCGCGGGGGATCGGACCTCTGGAGGGCACCGGGTCCCGGCACGCGGGCTCCCACGGGCGTGCCTCCTGTCCGAAGCACTGTGAGGGGCTTTCCCGGACACGCCGATTCCGAAACAAATCACCTCATGGGCGACATGCGGCTTCCGGGGTGCGGAACGTGATGTGCGGCACGCCGCGCGTGATCGTCGCGGCGGCGCCCGGGGGATAGTTCCTGGGCAGCGCTTGATCACCGGCCGGCCGGGGTGAAGGCCCTGGCCACGGTGCGTTCCGCCCATTTGACAGTGCGCTGAGCACACGGATAGGAAGCAGCCCTGAGAGGGCGAGAGGTGCACTGTGTACGAGCCGAACGTGGTCGGGGACTGGCACGAGTACGGCGAGCACGCCGGTCTGCGGGTCCGCGTCCACCGCCTGGAACCGGCCGAGCCGCCGCGCGGGCGCGACGACGCCGCCGAGGGGCTCACGTACTTCAGCGTCCGGGTGACCGTCGAGAACCGGGGCGGCCGGCACCTCGGCGTCCAGTTGGAGGACGGCCAGATCGACGTGCGGGTCGGTCCCGACGGCGAGAGCGCCTTCCTGGACTGGCGCAACTGCCAGTTCATCGAGGGCTTCGACGTGTATCCGCTGCGCCGGGCCACCGCCGTGCTCTACGCGGCCGCTCCGGAGCGGAGCCTCGGACAGGTGGACGTCCAGGTGCAGTTGCGGGTCGAGGAGGAGTGGACCGGGCGCCGGCTGTGGGCCGGGGGCCTCGGGCTGGCCGAGCGGAGCACCGGTGCCCCGGCGGCTGCCGGACGGGACGACGGGCTGGCCCACCAGGTGAGCGCCTTCCTGCGGGACCAGGCGGAGGAGGGCTCCGCCTGATCCCGGGCCGTCCGCCCCTCAGTGGCCGATGCCGTCGATCAGCTCGCGCGCCCCTTGGCGCAGCAGGGCCACCGCGACCGAGGTGCCCAGTGTCGCCGGGTCGAGCCGCCCGGCCCATTCGTGGGCGTTCAGCCGGACCTTGCCGTCCGGGGTGAACACACAGGCCCGCAGCGAGAGTTCGCCGCTCCGGTCCACCCGGGCGAAGCCGGCGACGGGGCTGTTGCAGTGCCCCTGGAGGACGTGCAGGAACATGCGCTCCGCCGTGGCCTCGCGATGGGTGTCCGGGTGACCGAGGCCGCTGACCGCGTCGATCAGGGCGTCGTCGCCCTCCCGGCACTGCAGGGCGAGGATGCCCGCGCCGATCGGCGGCATCATCGCCTCCGTCGACAGGACCTCGCTGATCACGTCCGGGCGGCCGATGCGCTCCAGCCCGGACACCGCGAGCAGCAGCGCGTCCGCCTCGCCCGCCGCCAGCCTGGCGAGCCGCCGGTTGGCGTTGCCCCGGAACGGGACGCACGTCAGACGGGGGTGGGCGGCGGCCAGTTGGGCGACCCGGCGCACCGAGGAGGTGCCGACGCGCGTCCCGGCCGGGAGCGCGTCCAGGGTGAGCCCGCCCGGGTGTACCAGGGCGTCGCGGACGTCGTCCCGCTCCAGGAACGCGGCGAACACCGTGCCGGCCGGGAGCGGCCGGTCGGCGGGGATGTCCTTGAGGCAGTGCACCGCGAGGTCGGCCTCGCCCGAGAGCAGCGCGGCGTCGACCTCCTTGGTGAAGGCACCCTTGCCGTCCACCTGCGACAGATCGCCGAGCCACTTGTCCCCGGTGGTCCGCACCGGGACGACCTCGGTGCGCACACCTGGATGGAGAGCCGCCAACTCCGCCCGCACGCGCTCCACTTGAGCGAGGGCCATGGGGGAGTCACGGGAGACGACGCGGATCAGCTCGGGCGCGGACATGCCGACACGATAGTGCTCCCGGAGGACTCCCGGGCGCACGATTCCCCCGTCTGCCCCACGGACCGTCAGAAAACCTGCGGGCAGGGCCCGTCCGGTGGCGCGGAGCCTCCGCCGGAGGTGTCCCGGAGAGGGCCGCGGGCCGGCGGCGGGCGGTCCCCGGGCCCCTGCTCCGGGAGATGCGGCCACCGCGCGTCAGGGAGCGCGGCCACCGCGTCCGCCGCCGCCGTGCGAGAACCTCAGGGGGTGGCCGGGTGCGCCGAGCGGGCCCTCGGCGCACGGCGGTTGCCCGGGAAGGTCCGGTCCGTCCCGGGTCCCGGCCGGTCCCGGACGGCTCAGGCGGTGCCGTCGGGCAGGTCGGCCGAGGACTCCTCCGGGGTCAGGTCCGGGCGGAGCCGCACCCAGGACGGCTGGCGCAGCATCCCGTCCCGGGTGCGGGTGCTGTAGCGGACCTCCCCGACCAGCCGGGGGACCACCCAGCGCGCCTCCGCCACGGCGGGCACGGGGTCGAAGGGGCACTCGTCGGACGCGGCGGCCCGCAGCAGCCCGGCCAGCTCGGTGCGCTCGGCCTCGCTCCAGCCGGTGCCGACCCCGCCCACCCAGCGCAGCGACCCGGCGGCGCGCTGGCCGACCAGGAGGGCGCCCGGCAGTCCGCCCAGCCTGCCCCTGCCGGGGAGCCAGCCGCCGACCACCACGTCCTCGGTGCGCAGGTTCCGGATCTTGATCCAGGACCGGGAGCGCACCCCGGGCTCGTACACCGAGTCCAGCCGCTTGCACACCAGCCCCTCCAGCCCGTGCTCCCGGGTGGCCCGGAGGGCCTCGGCGCCGTGGCCGACCACCGCGCCGGGCGTCGACCAGGCCGGGCCGCTCAGCCCCAGCTCCTCCAGGCGGCCCCGGCGGCGGGTGTAGGAGAGGGGGAGCAGGGAGTGGTCGCCCAGGTGCATCAGGTCGAACAGCACCAGGTGCACGGGGGTCCGCGCCGCCCGGCGGGCCGCCAGGCCGGGGGAGTCGGCGAGCCCCATCCGGGACTGGAGGAGCTGGAAGTCGGCCCGGCCCTCCGCGTCCAGGGCCAGCACCTCCCCGTCCAGCACGGCCGGCGTGGAGCCGAGCGCGGTGCCCAGGGCCGCCAGTTCCGGGTAGGCGGCGGTGATGTCCCGGCCGGACCGGGCCCGCAGCAGCACCGTGCCGTCGCCGGGCAGGACGACCACGGCCCGCTGGCCGTCCTGCTTGGTCTCGTAGGCCCAGCGGGCGTCCTGCCGGGCGGGCGGCAGGGAGCCCGGGGTGGCGAGCATCGGAGGGATCTGGGGCAGCTCCACGGGGTCAGTTCTCGACCCGCGCGGCCACCGTCACGCCCGTTGCCCCGCAGGTTCGCCTGAACGGCGCCCGAGGGTCCCGCGGTGCCCGTGCGCGCCCGTGCGGTCGCGGTGGCCGGGAGCCGCGGTGCCCGGCGGGGACGTCGTGCCGCCGCGGGCCCCTCGCGGTGTGCGGGGTTCCTCGGCGACACCAGTGACATCAGTGGCACCCGTGGCCCCGTGGCCCCGGGGTTCCCGCGCTCCCGTCGCCGTACCGGCGTCCTCTCGTGGTGCCCGCGCGTGTCCCGCGAGCCCGTGCGGACCTGGTGGCGCCGGTGCGGATCTCACGGCCCCGCGCGGGCTTCGGGTGCCCCGGGGAGCCGCGATGCCCGCGGGGACGCCGTACCGCTGCGGGCCTCCCGCGGTGTCCGCGGTTCCCTCGTGGCGTCACGACATCCATGGCCTCCGGGGCCGCGCGCCCCGTCGTGGTGCCCGGCCCCCCTTGGGGCTCCCGCGCTTCCCGCGCCCTTCGCCCGGACCGTGGCCGCCCGGCCCCCGCCCGGGACCGTGGTTCCCCCGCACCCGCCGACGGGGCCTTCGGCGGGTGTCCGGCGGGCCGTCCACCGGTGGAGGGTCGTCCGCCGGCGCACCGCAACCGGAGCGCACCGCGGCGCGTCCCCGGGACCCCGGCCCGCGACCGCTTCCGCCCCCGGCGCCCACCATGCGGCGCACCCCGGTTGATAGCGGGCCGGGTACGGATGATCCTGGACGGCATGGAGTATGCCCCGGCCGTCGCGACCGTGGACCGCCACGGCGGCGTGACGGGATGGAGCGAGGGCGCGCGGCGGCTGACCGGCTACACGGCCGGGGAGGCGGTCGGGCGGCAGGTCCGGGACCTGCTGGCCGAGGACCCGGCCCCCGGCGCCCTGGCCGCGCTCTCCGGTGTCGTGGTGATCCGGCACCGGAACGGCACCGCCGTGGCGCTGCCGCTGCGCGCCTGCCGCCTGCTCACCGGGGACGGCGACGGCGAGGACGGCGGAGAGCACGCCGGATACGTGGTGACCGCCGAGCAGCCCGACGACCCGTCGGCCCTGCGGGGGCTCGCCTTCCAGCAGGCCCCCGTCTCCATGTCCGTCTTCGACGACCGGCAGCGCTTCCTGCTCGCCAACACCGTCACCTGCCGCACCATGGACACCACCGAGGACGCGCTCCGCGGCCGGTACCTCCCGGACACCATGCGGGACGTGCCCACCGACCGCTTCGGCATCGCCCGGCAACTGCGCGAGGTCGCCGAGACCGGCCGCGCCGTCAGCTACGAGAGCGTTGCCGGGGGTCCCGCGGACCGCCCCGAGGCCCGCACCATCGAGATGTGGCCGGTGCGCGACGCCTCCGGCGGGGTCAGGGCCGTCGCCGTCGCCGCCTTCGACAGCACCGCCCAGCACCGGGCCCGCGTCCGGCTCAGCGCCCTGAACGAGGCCGCGCGCACCCTCGGCACCACCCTGGACGTGGGACGCACCGCCGACGAGCTGATCGACGCGCTCGTGCCGCGGTTCGCCGGGGCCGCCGTCGTCGACCTGCTCGACTGGGTCCTCGGCGTCGACGACCGGGCCGAGCGGACCGCCCCGGACGGGGAGCACCCCCTGCGCCGGATGGCGCACGGCGCCGCCGGGAGCGCGGCCGGCCTCACCGTCCCCCTCGGCCGCTCCGGCCACTACCCGCCCGACACCCCTCCGGCCCGGGCCCTGCGCGAGGGCCGCGCGGTGCTCGCCGGGCCCGGCGACCCCGGTGTCGGCCGGTGGCTGCGCGAGAGCGGGACGGGCGCCCCGCCGGACCGGGTCCGCTCCGTCCTGGCCGTGCCGCTGCGGGCCCGCGGCACCATCCTCGGCGTCGTGGTGCTGGTGGCCGGCGCCCCCCAGGACCCGTACGACCAGGACGACACGGCGCTCGCGGAGGAACTCGCCAGCCGGGCCGCCGTCTGCGTCGACAACGCCCGCCGCTTCGCCCGCGAGCGCGCCACCGCCCTCGCCCTCCAGCACAGCCTGCTGCCGCGCGGCCTGCCCGGACAGGCCGCCGTCGAGGTGGCCCACCGCTATCTGCCGTCCGTCTCGGCGGCCGGCATCGGCGGCGACTGGTTCGACGTGATCCCGCTCTCCGGCAGCCGGGTCGCCCTGGTCGTCGGCGACGTCGTCGGCCACGGCATCCCCTCCTCGGCCACCATGGGCCGCCTGTGCACCGCCGTCCGCACCCTCGCCGACGTCGACCTCCCGCCCGACGAACTCCTCACCCACCTGGACGACCTCGTCACCCACCTCGCCGCCTCGGACGGTCGCGAGGACGGCGTCGAGGGGGTGGCGGAGACCGGCGCGACCTGCCTCTACGCCGTCTACGACCCGGTCTCCCGCCGACTCGCCCTGGCCGCCGCGGGCCACCCGCCGCCCGCCGTGGTCCTGCCCGACGGGACCTGCCGGTTCCTCCCGGTGGCCGCCGGGCCGCCGCTCGGCGTCGGCGGCCAGCCCTTCGAGGCGGCCGAGGTGGAACTGCCCGAGGGCAGCGTCGTCGCCCTCTACACCGACGGCCTGATCGAGGGCCGCGACCGCGACCCGGCCGGCGCCGCCGAGGCCCTCCGCCGCGCCCTGAGCGCCCCCGAGCAGCCGCTCGACGCCCTGTGCGACCGCGTGCTGGAGCGGGTGATGCCCGAGGAGCGCGTCGACGACGTGGCCCTGCTGCTGGCCCGCACCCGCGCGCTGGGCCCGGACCGGGTCGCCACCTGGGACGTCCCCGCGGACCCCGCGAGCGTCGCCGGGATCAGGAGTTCCGTCATCGAACGGCTCGGTCAGTGGGGCCTGGAGGAGGAGGCGTTCGTCACCGAACTGGTCGTCAGCGAACTCGTCACCAACGCCATCCGCTACGGCGAACCGCCGATCCAGCTGCGCCTGATCCGCGACCGCGCGCTCATCTGCGAGGTCTCCGACGCCAGTTCCACCTCCCCGCACCTGCGCCGAGCCCAGGCGTTCGACGAGGGCGGCCGGGGGCTGCTGCTGGTGGCCCAGCTCACCCGGCGCTGGGGCAGCCGCCAGACCGCCGACGGCAAGACCATCTGGGCCGAACAGCCGCTCTCCGACGACTGATCCGCGCACCCCGGGCCCACCCCGGACGGGAAACCCCCGCCCTCCCGCCGTGCCCCGGCGCGTCCGGATCCCGCCCCGCCGTCCCGGGCGCACTCGCCCCGCGCGGCGCGGACTGCCACGATCTCCGGGAACCGCACCGCCGTACCGGGAACACCGCGGCGCGGGCGAACACCACGACGCACGGCGGCACACGACGGCGTACGACGGGCCGCACGAGGCACGACGGAGACGGAGCGCGCATGGCGACGGACGGGACGAGGGACGAGAGGGCCGCGGCGGAGCGCGCGGCGGCCCGGGACGCGGGTGTCGGGATCGAACCGGCCGCCGGGCACATCGGCGCCGAGATCACCGGCGTCGACCTGACGGAGGAGCTGAGCCGGGAGCGGGTCGCGGTGATCGAGGCGGCGGTGCACCGCTGGAAGGTGGTCTTCTTCCGCGGCCAGCGGCTGGACCACGCCGGGCACGTCGCCTTCGCCCGGCGCTTCGGACGGCCCGTCGTACCGCCCCGGCGCGGCGGCGCCTCCCCCGTGGACGTCCCGGAGATCGAGACCACCGCCGACCGGCTGGAACTGGGCGGGCGCTTCGGCATGGACCACGACGAGTGGCTGGACCGCCGCCGCCACACCCTGCTGCGCGGCTGGCACTGCGACCACGGCGCCCGCGTCGACCCGCCCGCCGCCACCGTCCTGCGCGCCGAGGCCGTCCCGCCCTACGGGGGCGACACCACCTGGGCCAGTCTCGCCGCCGCCTACGCCGGACTCTCCGCCCCGGTGCGCGCGTTCGTGGACGGGCTGCGCGCCGAGCACCGCCTAGGCGTCGGCTACCGGCCCCGGCCCGGTGACGACGCCTACGCCCGCCACCTGCTCGACCACCAGGTCGCGACCGTGCACCCGCTGGTCCGCGTCCACCCGGTCACCGGCGAACGGCTGCTGTTCGTCAACGGCTACTACGTCGAGCGGATCACCGGGCTGACCCGCCCGGAGAGCACGGCGGTCCTGGAGATGCTGCTGGAGCAGGCCACCCGCCCCGAGTACACCGTCCGCTTCCGCTGGGAGCCGGGCAGCGTCGCCTTCTGGGACAACCGGGCCACCATCCACCTCGCCCCGGCCGACGCCGCCCGCCTCGGCCACCCCAGGATCATGCACCGTGTGATGCTCACCGGCGAGGTGCCCACCGGTGTCGACGGCACCCCCTCCGAGCCCCTCACCGGCAGCGCCCCGGGCCGCTGGTGACCCGGTGCGCGCCGGGTGCCGTCACCCGAGCGGGATGATCACCTCGTCCTCGACCGGCGGGGCGATCTCCTGTGCCCGGTTGCCGGTCGCGGCGAAGCAGCGCAGCCGCACCGACTCCGGGGTCACGTCCAGCCGCAGGAAGCTCTTGAAGAACGGCGGGCTGTGCGTCGCCGACCCCGGGGAGAGGAGCTGCGCGTACATCCTGCGCACCGGCAGCCGCAGGCGCCTCCGGCGGTCCGGACGGCTGCCGGTGCCCAGCAGCCCGGCGACCAGCCGGACCCGCCGGGTGACCCTCGGGTCGCCGTCGGCCGCGCGGCCGGGGCGGATGCCGAGCCGCTCCGCGACCACCGCCGTCGCCTCGTCCTGGGTGAGGGCGAACAGGCGCCGCATCCGCAGCCGCCGGCCGTAGAGGGCGCCGTAGAAGGCCAGCGAGTCGCCGCGCAGCGGGTAGCAGCGGAAGTCGGCCTCGGTGACCCCGGCCACCGACACCCGGGGGATGGTGTGCGTGGCGTGCGTGAACGCCCCGCCGCCGCCCGCGACGACGTACTGGACGGTGCGCCCGCCCACGTCGACCGGATAGCGCTGGTAGTTGTGGATGTCGCCGCCGATCGCGGCCACGTAGCGGTGGGCCGGGTCGCGGACGAGGTCGTCGACCGTGCCGCCGCCCTCGACGGGGCACGGGTGGTGCTCGCCGTCCACGTACAGGGGCGAGCCGGTGACCAGGATCTTGGGGCGCGGCCCCCGGGACACCTCGCGCAGCCAGGCGCCCTGTTCGGCGTCGACCGTCCCGAGCAGCCCGGTGTCGATGCCGACGACGCGCAGCGGACCGGCGTCGATCGCCCAGTACGGGCCGGGCTGCGACGCCCGCTGGGAGGGGGCCGCCCGCAGCGCGCGGGCCTCGTCCAGGTGCCGCCCGGCGCCGGGGCGGGGCCGGTGCCAGAGGGCGTCGCGCAGCCGGGCCCGGCTGAGGGGGCGCGGCGCGGGGCCGGGCGGCAGCGGCGGGGCGTCGTCGCAGAAGACCCGCATGAACGCGGTGAGGTCCTCGTACCAGTCGTGGTTCCCGGGTATCGCGTAGACGGGCGCCGGATAGTCCCGGTAGGGGTGGAAGAACTTGGCCCCGTAGTCGTCCGCACCGCCCACCGGGTAGATCACGTCACTGGCGAGGACCGCGAAGCGGGTGCCCCGCCCGGCCTTCAGCAGCCCCGGCACGACGGCGTACTGGGGGTCGCCGCCCTCGCCGGTGTCCCCGATCACCAGGAACGAGAAGCTGTCGGGGTCGTCGCGGCGCACCACCCGGTCGGCGGGCGCCCCGGCCGCCACCCGCTGGGCGGCCCAGCGGGCGCGGGTGCGGCCCGTGGGGTCACCCAGCCAGGAGGCGAGCACGCCGTTGCGGGCGGCCCACAGGAGCCTCGGGTCCAGCCAGGACAGGCGCTCGGTGCGGGCCGGGAGCAGGGAGCGGTAGGCGCCGGGCTCGGCGGTCCCCCAGCCGGCGCCCGCGGCGGTATCGCGTGAGGAGTCGGACACCCGCGCACGGTAACAACCGGCCACCGGAATCCCGGGACCGGGTCGCCCTCAACCTCCTTGAGGAACACGCCTGTTGGTGCGGTTTGTGCGGCAACGGGTCTTCTGCCGGGGCCGGTTCGCCCGGTCCGCCGGTCACCGGCTCCCCGCCGGCACCGTGCTCCCGGGACCGCCGGGCGCCCGGGATCAGGGCCCCGGGGTCACAGGGTCCGTCCCAACAGGCCCAGCAGCGCCGCCCAGTGGCGCTCGGCGGCGGCCTCGTCGTACGCGGCGGTGTCGGCCTGGGTGAAGCCGTGCCGCGCCCCGGCGTACACCTCGCAGCGGTGCGGGACCCTCGCCCCGGCCAGTGCCGCCGACAGCCGCTCCCGCTGCTCCGGCGGCAGCGAGGGGTCCTCGTCGGCGTGACCGAAGTACACCTCCGCGGTGAGGTTGCGGACCGCCAGGTGCGGGCTGTCGGGCTCGTCGGTCGCCAGGTTCCCGCCGTGGAAGCCGGCCACCGCCGCCACCCGGGCCGGGTACGCCCCGGCGGTGCGCAGGGCCAGGGCGGCGCCCATGCAGTAGCCGACCACCGCGACCCGGTCCCCGGCGGCGACCGGGCACTCCGCCAGCCACCGCAGATGGGCGCCCGCGTCCCGCACCGCCGACTCGGGGGTCAGCGCCCGCATCGCCGGGCGCAGCCGCCCGAGCAGGTCCGGCCGCGCCGCCGGATCGATGAACCCGGGCAGCTCCACCACGGGCGCCCGCCCGGCCCGGTACAGCGCGTTCGGCACGAGCACCGTGTACCCGGCGCCCGCCAGCCGGTCCGCCATGGCGTCCAGCGAGGGGCGCGGCCCGAAGGCGTCCGGCCAGAGCAGGACGGCGGGGCGGGGCCTCCCGTCGGCGGGGTGCGCGAGGCGCGCGTCGGCACTCCCGTCGCCGGTGACGATCTCGACGGGGGTCCCCTGTACGGCGGTCATGGCCTGGCTGCCTCTCTGTCGGCCGGCGGCGGATCACACTCATCGTGGCACGCCGCCACCGGCCGCCCGGCGCCTACTCGAACCGCGAGGTGTCACCCGCCCCCCGCCGGACGATCTCCGCCTCGCCGTCCGAGAAGTCGACGACGGTGGTGGGCTCGGTGCCGCAGTCGCCGGAGTCGACGACCGCGTCCACCACGTGGTCGAGCCGGTCCTTGATCTCCCAGCCCTGGGTCAGCGGCTCCTCCTCGTCCGGCAGCAGCAGGGTGCTGGACAGCAGCGGCTCGCCCAGCTCCGCCAGGAGTGCCTGGGTGACCACGTGGTCCGGGATGCGCACCCCCACCGTCTTCTTCTTCGGGTGCTGGAGCATGCGCGGCACCTCCCGCGTCGCGGGCAGGATGAAGGTGTAGCTGCCCGGGGTGGACGCCTTGACCGCCCGGAACACGTCGTTGTCGATCCGGACGAACCGGCCGAGCTGTGCGAAGTCCTGGCACATCAGGGTGAAGTGGTGGCGGCTGTCCAGGTGGCGGATCGACCGGATGCGGTCGATGCCGTCGCGGCTGCCCAGCCGGCAGCCCAGCGCGTAGCAGGAGTCGGTCGGGTAGGCGATCAGCGCGCCCGAGCGGACGCTGTCGGCGACCTGGGCGATGCTGCGCGGCTGGGGGTTGTCGGGGTGCACGTCGAAGTACTTCGCCATCCGGCGAGCTTAGGGCCTTTCCAGTGGATCTTGTCGCGCCCGTCGGCGGTGTGTTCGGCCCCGCCCCGGCGCGGCCCGGTGACCGGTCGCCGCCCCGTCGCGGAACTCTTCGTTCCGCTCGCCGCTCCGCAGGCCTCCGGCCATGGGGTAACGTCCAGCGACTGGACCGGGGGAAGGCGAGGACGAGGAGAAGGCCGACGTGGCGGGCCGAGAACGTGGAACCGGGCGGAACGGGGCCGCCGCCGGCGGGGACGCGCCCTGGGCGCGGGAGCTGCTGGAGCACCTGCGGCCGGCCGGGCGTGACGTGCGCCGGGTGGCGGAGTGGCTGGCGGGCGCGGTGCACGCCACGGTCGGCCTGCGGGACGCCACCGGGCGGCTGCTGGCCGGTGAGCGCGTCCCGGTGGACGCCGCCCTGGTCGCCG
Organism: Streptomyces sp. NPDC107521; assembly: GCF_055598485.1. Lineage (NCBI taxonomy): Bacteria > Bacillati > Actinomycetota > Actinomycetes > Kitasatosporales > Streptomycetaceae > Streptomyces > Streptomyces sp. NPDC107521. The sequence continues at coordinate 201,669 of NZ_JBVKAT010000013.1, read as the reverse complement.
ACCTCACCACCGGCCGGGTCGCCTCCGCCGCCTGGGAGGACGGGGGCCGGCACCTGCGCCTGGTCGGCGTGGCGCGGGCGTACCCGGAGACCGCCGCCGTCCTCGTGGTCTCCCGGGAGGCGCCCTTCGACCGGCGTGCCGCCGACATCGTCACCCACACCGCCCAGGTGCTGGAACTGCTGGTCGCCGGGGACGAGTCCGCCGCCGCCGGGCAGCGGCTGCGGCGGGCCGCCTCCGACCTCCGGCTGGCCATCCTCCAGTTGCTCATGGTCGAGGACACCGTCTCCGCCCGCAGGGTGGCCGCCGGGCTCTGGCCGGGGCTCCTGGACACCGACACGGCCTGCGTCTACGTCGTCGAGACCGACCCCGCCGGCCGCGACCGGCTCGCCGAGGAGTGCCTGGCGGCCACGGGGGAGCGGGCCCTGGTCGTGCGCTGCCCCGCCGTCGACGGCCACGTCATCGTCCTCTCGCCCCGGGAGGCGGCCGGGGACGCGCTGCGCGACCTGGTGGGCCGGAGGTCCGGCGTCTACCTCGGCGGCAGCGCCCGGCAGAGCCTCGCCCGCACCGCCATCGCCTACGGGCAGGCCGTGAGCGCCCTCGCCATCGCCCGGTTCCGCCCAGGCAACGCCGCCGTGTACGCCGAGCGGACCCGCCCCGAGGTGCTGATGGACCCGGCCTCGCTGCGCGACTGGACGGCCCAGGTGCTGCGCCCGCTCGACGCGCTGCCGCACCACACCCGCGCCGAACTGCTGGCCACCGCCCGGCTCGGCCTGGAGTTCACCGCCGTCAGCACCGCCAAGATCCTCGGCGTCAGCCGCAACACCGTCCGCGCCCGGATGGACCGGGTCGAGACGCTGCTGGGAACCGACCTCTCCGACCTGACCGTCCGGGCCGCCGTGCACCTCGCCCTGAACGCCGAGGCGGGGCTCACCCCCTGCGCGGTCGGCGGCGGCACCGCCGGGCGGGTGCCGGTCCGGCTGGCCGAGCTGCTGGCCGGGCGCCCGCTGCGCACCTGGGCCGGGGACCTGCTCGGACGGCTGGACCGGGACACCCGGGACCTGCGCGGCACCCTGCGCACCTGGATCGCCGCCGGCGGCAACGCGGAGCGCGCCGCCCAGCGGCTCGGCGTGCACGCGCAGACCGTGCGCGAGCACGTCCGCAGCGCCGAGCCCGTGCTGGAGCACGAGCTGCTGGCCGGCGGGAGCGACCTCTACGAGGTCGTCCTCGCCCATCTCGCCGTCGGTGACCTGGCGGATCCGCCGCTGCCCGGGACGAAAGCGGGCCATCCGGACTCACCTGTGCACGGGTGAGCCCCTACGCGCCGGTAGCGGGCACCGGCGCGATTCACAAGGCGCAGGTCGGCCACGTAGGTTCGACGAGTCGCGGGGTCACGACCGGAACGGGGGACCGGCCGTGACCCCGTGGACTCCGTTCACGGGGCGCATCCCGCCCCGGATTCTCCCCGCCCTGGATGCCCTCGTCCCGGACTCCCCCTCGGGGCCCTCCCGTCCCGGTGGCCGCGATCTCCGGGCCCGCTCTCCCGGGCCCCGCTCTCCCCGTGCCCCGGTCCACCGGGCCGCCGCCCGCCGCCGCGGGTCGGTCCCCGTCCCCGTCCCCGTCCCCGTCCCCGGCGCGGGACAGGCACCGCGCGCCCGGTGTCGTCCGGCCGGACGGGACACCTCGGCACCGTCCCCGTGCGGACCGCTCCGGAGCCGGGCGCGAATCGCCGCAAATCAGTGGGTGACGGACACCTCGTCCCCGGGTACCCGGCCCGCCCGAGCGCGCGGCCGTCGGCCGCCCCGCAGCTCAGGCCGCCGCAGGGCGGCCACGAGTCGTAAGGAGCCCACCAGGATGACGGACGCAGCGAGCCGGGGTCCCGCCCCGGGCGACGACCGGAAGGTGCTGACGAACCGGCAGGGGCACCCGGTCCACGACAACCAGAACCAGCGCACCGTCGGCGCGCGCGGACCCGCCACGCTGGAGAACTACCAGTTCCTGGAGAAGATCAGCCACTTCGACCGGGAGCGCATCCCGGAACGCGTGGTGCACGCCCGCGGCGTCACCGCGTACGGCTACTTCGAGTCGTACGGGGCCTGGGGCGACGAGCCCATCGCCCGTCACACCCGGGCCAAGCTGTTCCAGGAGCGGGGCGGGCGCACCGACGTGGCCGTCCGCTTCTCCACCGTGATCGGCGGCCGGGACTCCGCCGAGACCGCCCGGGACCCGCGCGGCTTCGCGGTGAAGTTCTACACCGAGGAGGGCAACTGGGACCTGGTCGGCAACAACCTCGCCGTCTTCTTCATCCGGGACGCGATCAAGTTCCCCGACGTCATCCACTCCCTCAAGCCGGACCCGGTGACCTTCGAGCAGCAGCCGGGGCGCATCTTCGACTTCATGTCGCAGACGCCCGAGTCGATGCACATGCTGGTCAACCTGTTCAGCCCGCGCGGCATCCCGGCGGACTACCGCCACATGCAGGGCTTCGGCGTCAACACCTACAAGTGGGTCAACGCCGAGGGCCGGACCGTCCTGGTCAAGTACCACTGGATGCCCAGGCAGGGCGTGCGGAGCATGACCGAGGAGGACGCGGGCCACGTGCAGGCGGACTCCCTCGGCCACGCCACCAAGGACCTCTACGACGCGGTCGCGCGCGGCGAGCACCCCGAGTGGGAACTCCTCGTCCAGATGATGGACGACCACGACCACCCGGAGCTGGACTTCGACCCCCTCGACGACACCAAGGTCTGGCCCGAGCAGGACTTCCCGCCCCGCCCAGTCGGCCGGATGGTGCTGGACCGGATGCCCGGGAACTACTTCGCGGAGAACGAGCAGATCTCCTTCGGCACCGGTGTCCTCGTCGACGGACTGGACTTCTCCGACGACAAGATGCTCGTCGGCCGGACCTTCTCCTACAGCGACACCCAGCGCCACCGCGTCGGCCCCAACTACCTCCAGCTCCCGGTCAACCGGGCCAAGCACGCCGAGGTGCGGACCAACCAGCGCGACGGCCAGATGGCCTACCACGTCGACGGCGGCGGGGTGAACCCGCTGGTCAACTACGAGCCGTCGATCACCGGCGGCCTGCACGAGGCCCCCTACCGCGTACCGGACGAGCAGGGGCCGGAGATCACCGGGCGGCTCACCCGCCGCCGCATCCCGCGCACCAACGACTACCAGCAGGCCGGGCAGCGCTACCTGCTGATGGAGCAGTGGGAACGCGACGACCTCGTGCGGAACTTCGTCGACCTGATCTCCCAGTGCGCCCGGCCGGTGCGCGAGCGCATGGTCTGGCACTTCCTGCTGGTCGAGAACGACCTCGGCCTGCGGGTCGGCGAGGGGCTCGGCATCGGTCCCCAGGACGTGGCGCACCTGGAGCCGCTGGCCGGCCAGGATCTCACCGACGAGGACCGCGAGCGGCTGGGCCGGCTCGGCGAGAACCCGCCGCGCGACGTGCGGGGCCTCACGATGACCCACTGCGTGCCCGACGAACGGCACGTGGTGACGCGGTGAGTCAGCCGCGCAGCGCCTCCCGGGCCGCCGCGACGGCCTGCTCGGCGTAGCCCCGCCCGAACAGCACGGCGTGCACCAGCAGGGGGAAGAGCTGGTGCACGCCGACGCGCCCGGCCCAGCCGTCGGCGAGCGGCGCCCGCTCCCGGTAGCCCGCCAGGACCTCCTCCAGGTACGGGCAGCCGAAGAGGCGCAGCATCGCCAGATCGGTCTCCCGGTGCCCGCCGTGCGCGGCCGGGTCGATCAGCCGCACCGAACCGTCGGCGCCCCACAGCACATTGCCGTTCCACAGGTCGCCGTGGAGCCGGGCGGGCGGCTCGGCCGGGCCCGCCAGCGCGGGCAGCCGCTCGCAGACCCGCTCGACGACGGCCGCCTCGGCGGGCCGCAGCACACCGGCGTCCACCGCGCCCCGCAGATAGGGCAGGACCCGGTGCTCCGCGTACCAGCGCGGCCAGTCGTCCCCGGTGGCGTTGCGCAGAGGGGCGAGCCCGATCCGGGCCTCCACCGGGCCGCCGGGCGGCGGAGCCCCGAAGGCGGGCGCCCCGGCCAGGTGCAGCGCGGCCAGCTCGCGGCCGAACCCGGCCGCCGCGCGGGGGTCCGGCGGTCCCTCCTCGACCCGCTCCGTCACCAGCCAGTACGGTTCCTCGCCGAGCAGGTCGGGGACGCGCACCGCACCGGCCCCGGCGAGCCAGCGCAGCCCCGCCGCCTCCGCCCGGACGGCGCCGGCCCCCTCGTCGTGCTTGACCACCACGGTGCGTCCGTCGTCGAGGCCCACCAGGGTGACCGTTCCCGACAGCGGGCGCTCACCGGTCGCCGCCCGGCCGGTGAGGCGGGCCGCGGCGGCGGAGGGGGACGCGGAAGGGGTCACGACGCCAGCGTAGGGGGTGTCCGCTGCCGTCGGGCCCGTGTCCGGTGAACCCGGAGGGCGTGCGACGACGGGCCGGGGCGCCTCGCGGGCCCGCGCCGCCGACCCGGTGAAATACGCTCCGGGCGCCGAGCGAACCTCCGGGGGCCGGGGGAGGCATGAAAATATGACCAGTTCAGCGTATTCCCGCACCATCACCCTGCCGACCGCCATCCGTGAACAGGCCGCCCAGCACCTCGAACAGGCGGTGCACCGGTCCATCGACGGCGCCGCCGCCCCCTGCCGAGCCTTCCGCGCCGCCGACGGCGACGATCCGGTCTTCTCCGTCCCCGTGATCGAACAGGCCGCCGGCTGCCTGCTGGTGCTCGCCGCCGACAGCGCGCAGAGCCTCCGTCCCTCCGCCCTGCGCGCACTGATCGGCGTCGCCCTGCATCTGCGGGACGCCGCCGAGGCCGTGCGCCGTCCTGCCCTGGTCACCCCGGCCTGGTGACGGACCGCCCCCGCGCGGGCCCGCCCCGGCGCCCTGCGGCGCGGTGGGGCGAGGGGAGAGCCCGGGGCACGGGGGCGGTGGGGCCGCGGCCCGGTCGCGGCCGGAGGGCCGGGGCGTGTCCTTCGGCGCGTGGCCGGAGACGTCGCCGGCGCGCGGGTCCGGGAGCCGTTCGCGGACGGGCCGTTCCCGGGATGGGGGCCGTTCCCGGGCCGGGAGCGCGGGCATCCCCGGGCACGGGGGCGCCCCCGGGGACACGGGTGTCCCGAGGGGCGCGGGCGGTGCGGTGGTCGCCGGCTCAGCCGCCCAGCTTGGCGCGGAGGCCGCCCTCCAGCGCGGCCGAACGCGACGCCGCCCGCGCGGAGCGCCGCACCAGCCGTGCCTCCCGGCGCAGCTCCCGGGCCGCGTGCCGGCCGCGCCACAGCAGGGAGGGGGCGCCCGCGGTGTCGTCGGCGGCGATCAGCAGCCCGCCCATCATCGACACGTTCTTGAGGAAGTGGATGCGCTGCTGCATGCGGTCGCCGGGTTCCTCCGCGTCCCAGTAGCGGTGCCCCGCCAGGGTCGTGGGCACCAGCGTCACCGCGAGCGCCAGCGCCGCCAGCCGCGGGCACCGGCCGAGCCCCAGCAGCACGCCCCCCGCGACCTGCACGGCGCCGTTGAGGCGGACGAGCTGCTCGGTGCTCTCGGGCAGCACCGCCACGCGCTCGGTCACCGGCCTGACGACGGGTTCGGCCGCCGGGGCCACGGCCGACGGGTTGCGCAGGGACTGCACGCCCCCGGCGATGAACATCGAGGCGAGCATCGGCCGCCCGGCCGTACGCAGAAGACTCATGGGGCTCTCTCCAGCCTCTCCAGGAAGCACCGGGGTGTGAGGGGTCCGGTGTGCCGTCACCGGATCTTCAGGTGCCCCGCCCGGGCGGCGCCATTCGGCACACGGCCCCCTCCGGCGTCCATGACCGTCCGCGGGCCGGTCCCTTCGCAGGTCAGGGGCGTACGGGGGAGGCGTGCCCGGCGTGGACCGATCCGGTGGCGGCCGGGCGCATACGGCGCACGCGGCGCACGGGCCGCACGCGACGCACGGGGCACGTGGAGCGTGCGCGGCACGCACCGGGCGCCCGAGGACGGCGGGGCGGCCGCCCGGCGCGTGTCGCAGCGCTCCGTCGCCGTACCCGGCCGCCGCCCGACGGGCCGTCGCGCTGCCGGGAGGCCCCGGGCGGGTTCCGTGACCGCGTGTCATGGATCGGCCCGAATCCAGCCGATCGAGCGATCGATTCGGGCCGTCCGGGTGTGTCCGTGCCGCCGGGGGAGGGGTGGCACATCACCCGAACGGCCCCCGAGCGGTACTGCTCGGGGCCCCTTCGGTGTCTCCTGGAGGGTGTCAGCGGCGTCCAGGCTGGGAGGCCGAGCATGTACGAGATGTGCGTGGGCCCGGAGAAGACGGGCGGAGCATTGGTGTGGCACGTGATGGCCAAGCGCACGGCGGCCACTCTCTGCGGAGAGAGGCTCCGTGAACGCGTGGCGGCGTCCGACGGCGAGAGAGCGCGGCACTGCCCCGACTGCATGGCGTCGTTCGCGAAGCTGATGGCGGCCACACCGTGCTGACGCGCCGTCCGCCCCGTCGTCCGCCCCGTCGCGCTCCAGCGGCGGGGCGGACGACGTGGTGGCGCGGCCCGGCGGACGTGGGGAGCCCGGCGTTCCTTTCCGGACGGCACCGGAGCGAGCGGCCCGCCGAGCGCCGAGGAGGGACGGGTCCGGTCCCGGGCGGGCTCGCACCGGGACCGGACCCGCCCTCGGCCGGCGGCGCCGCCCCCCCGTGCCTCCGCCCGCGCGCACGTCGCCGAAGGCGACGACCAGCACGGATCGCCGCGTCATGGCGTCCCTTCCCGGCGGGGCCCGCGACGGCCGCGATGACGAATCCCCCACCGTTGCCCGCCATCCGGTTTCCTGCCGTCCGGGCCCGGCCCCCTTCCGGCCCGGCCCTGTCCGCCCACCGTGTCCTGCCCCGGCCACCGTGCCCTTCCCCGGCCCGTCCCCGCTCCGGCCCGCCGTGCCCGGCCCGCTTCCCTCCCGTCCCGCCGCCCGGTCGCCCGACCGGAGCCCGGTGTCGTACCGTCCCGGCCCCTCCCGCCTCCCGTTCGGCGCCCGCGCCGCCCCACCGCCCGGTGCCCACCGCCCGCGCCCCGGACGCCCGTGCCCCGCCCCCCCGTACCGCACCCTCCGCTCCGGCCGGGGCGGCTTCGGAGGGAGAACGCCCCCTCGCCGGTGCGACAATCTGCCCGTGGAGAGGCGCCCGATGACGTGGTCGGGGCCCGGGGCGGAAGGAGCCATGCGCATGATCGAATGGGTGCCGCTGAGCAGCGGAGCCAGACCCGTTCCCCGCCCCGTCGCCGCGCCGCTGGTGTGGGCGGCGGCCCTCGGCGGCGCCCTCGTCCTGGTCGCGGTGCTCAACGGCACCGTCGGCACCGGCCGCCCGGAGTTCGCCCTGGCGGCGCTCTCCCTGCTCGCCGCCCTGCTCGGGCTCTGCGCCCCGTACGCGGCGGCCCCCGGCACCGCCCTGCTGTGCTGGCTCTCCCTGAACGGCTTCGCGATACCGCCCGCGGGCACCCTCACCTGGGCCGCCTCCCGGGACGCGCTCTGGCTGGCCTGTCTGTTCGGCGCCGCCCTGGCGGGCACCTCCCTGGCCCGGCTGGCGTACGCCCGCGCCGCCTACCGCAGGCTGACCGCAGCCCGGGGCCCCGCCGGAACGGGAGACCCCGGCGACCGCTGACGGCGGACCGCCGCGTCCCCGGCCGCGGAGCCCCGCCCCGGCGGTACGGCCTCCCCCGGGCCGCCGGCCCGGTTCAGCGGGGGCGCCGGCTCCGCGCCAGGGCCCGCAGCAGCGCCCCGCGCCCTCCGTCCGGCACGGTCCACAGCGTCTCGCCCGTCACCCCCCACCGCTCCAGCAGCGCGCCCGCCGCCAGGAACCCGGAGGTGGCGGCCCGCTCCATCAGGGCGACCGGCAGTCCCGTGCGGACCAGGTCCCCGGCGACCACGACGACCGGGTCCGGGGTGCGCACCGTGGGCCGGTCCCCGTGGCCGCCCACGGGGAACAGCGGGCAGTCCGCCCGCCACTCGTGCCGCTCGGCCACGACCCCGGCCCGCCGCGACTCCGGGTACACCCGGTGCAACTGGTCGAGCAGCCGCTTCTCCTCGACGTCCCGCACGGCCGTCGCGGGCAGCGCGTACGCGTGCAGCTCGACGACCGAGCCGCCCGTGCGGGCCGACCACCGCGCCGCCTCGCCCTCCCACCGGGACAGCACACTGACGTTGTCGAGCGAGCCGTACCCACTGGTGCCGAGGAACCCCGCCCGGTCCGGTGCCAGCGGCCGGTCCAGCCACAGCCGGGAGACCAGGAACGGCGGGGCGGTCCGCAGCCGCGCCATCCGCTCCCGCCAGCCCCGGTCGCCCAACTCGGGCGAGCGGCCCACCAGATCGCGGAGCCCCCCGGTGTCCAGCGCGAGGACCACGGCGTCGTACGGGTCCGCGCCCCGGGCGCCGGTCACCAGCCGCGCGCCGGACGGCAGCGGGCGGACCGACTCGACGGGCGCACCCGTCCGCAGCTCTACCCCGTGCCCGGTCAGACGGCGGGCCAGCGGGTCCCAGAGGGCGCGGGGGAACGGCTCGTCGGGCACGTCGAACAGCAGGCCCTCGCCGGAGCCCAGGAAGTAGATGTGGAACATCAGGGCCATCTCGGCCGCCGACAGCTCCCGGGGGTCGGCGAAGAAGCTCCGGGAGAAGACCTCGAAGGCCAGGTGCCGGGCCGCCGCGGGGAACCGCAGCTCCTCCAGCAGGTCGTGGGCACTCGTACCGTCCCACCGCTCGTGGACCCGGTCCGCGCGCACGTCGAGCAGGGGCAGCGCGGCGGACGGCCGCAGGGACGGCAGGTCGCGCAGGCGGAAGGTGGGGCTGAGGGCGGCGAAGCCGAGCGCGTTCCACGGGGGTGTGCGCGGTACGTGGCGGAACCCGTCGCGCAGGCCGTCGGCGTGCCACAGCGGATAGTCCGGCAGGCCCCTCAGCATGCCCAGCGCCGGATCGGCCCGGCGCAGCAGTGCGCGCAGGTTGTAGTACTGGCGGAAGAAGGCGTGGAAGCCGCGGCTCATGGTGACGGGCATGCCGTCGGGCAGGGTGTCGGCCCATCCGGCGACCCGGCCCCCGAGCACCGGCTCCCGCTCGTACAGCACGACGCGCGCGCCCCGCTCCGCGAGCAGGGTGGCGGCGGCGAGTCCGGCGATGCCCCCGCCCACCACGGCGACGGACGGCGGGTCCCCGGTGATCCGCTCCCGGCCCGGCGCAGGGGGGACGCGCCGGGCGAGCCGGTCCCGGCCCGGTGGCCGTTCGCCGTCGCGCCGCTTCACCGGGCGCCGCCCGTCGTCGCGCCGGCCGCCGCGCCGCCTGCCATGGCGTCACCCGCCGTCGTGCTGCGCGCCGTCGCGTCGTCCGCTGTCGCTCCGTCGGCCGTCGCGCCGCCCTCGTGGGCGAGGAAGGTGTGGGCGATCCCCGTCTGCCAGCCCGGCAGCGGCAGGACCCGGACCCGGTCGAACCCGGCCCGCCCGAGCCGGGCGGTGAACTCCCGCACCGTGTCGAACTCCGCGACGCTGCGCCGCAGATGGCGGTAGAGGTCCCGGTCGCCGCAGGCCGCGCCGAGCGGCTGGACGACGCCCCGGCACACCGCCGACCACACCAGGCGGCCGGCCGGCCGCCCGGTGAGCGCGAACTCGTGGGCCGCCAGCCGTCCGCCCGGCGCGAGCAGGGCGCGCACCGCCCGCAGCACGGTGTCCGGATCGGTGAGGTTGCGGAAGAGGTAGGCGGCGAAGACCGCGTCGAACGGGCCCTCCACCCCCGCCTCCGCCAGTTCCTCCGCCGGGGCCCGCAGGAAGCGCACCCGGTCCGGCCAGGGCTTGCCCCGGGCCCGCTCCAGCATGCCCGCCGAGGCGTCCACCCCGGTGATCCGGGCGTACGGGAAGGCCGCGGCCAGCGCCGCCGTCGAGGCGCCCGTGCCGCAGCCCAGGTCGAGGACCCGGCGTCCGGTGCCGCCGTCCGCGAAGGCCAGCCGGCGCGCCGAGCGGCGCAGTTGGGCGTGGTAGCCGGGGTTGAGGGCGACCAGACGGTCGTAGCGGCCGGCGCCGCGGTCGAAGGCGGCGGTCAGCGCGGCGTCGCGGAGCAGGGGCATCGGTGACTCCTCGGTGGGTCGGTGGGGCGGGCGGTTCGACCACGGTGGTCCGGTGAGGTCGTGCGCGGCCCGGCGGCGAACCGGTGCGTGGTCGTGGTCGTGCCGTGGCGGATGGGGCGGTGGAGGCGGTGCTCGGTCGGGAGGACGGGCGGTGGACGGTCGGCGGGGAGCCGGTGGGGCGGCGCGGTCAGCCGGCGGGGCGGCGGCGGAGCCAGGGCAGTTCGGCCGCCGTCCGCAGCATCGGCAGGACGGGGGTGCGGACCCCGACGGCGAGGTCCTCGCGCAGCCGGGTCCGCCCGTCCAGGAAGCGAAGCAGCCGTTCGGCGGGCACCCGGTCGAACAGCCGCAGGAACAGCTCCGGCCCGTCCACCCGGCCGGTGTCCAGCGCCCGCAGCAGCACCGCGTCCATCAGCCGGGCCCGGAGCGGGTGCGGCGCCGGGGGCTCCGGGCACCGCCCCGCCCGCAGCGCCCGCGCCACCGCCTCCGACTGGCGCTGCACGGCGGCGAAGGTGTAGCCGGTGGACGGGCGGGTCGCGCCGCCCGCGGTCCCGATCCGGAACACGCACCCGGCGCCTCCCGCCCGCCGCTCGAACACCCCGTCCGTCATCGGGATCACCCCCTGCTCGGCCGAGAGCACCTCCACCGCGCCCAGCCCCAGCACCCGGCCGGTGTACTCGGACAGCTCCCGCTCGTACGCCTCGCGCGTCAGCGGGGCGGGCCCGAAGCCGGTGTACTCGACCAGCGCGGTGCGCCGTCCCGTCGGCAGGACGTAGCCGAAGGACAGCCCGTGCTCCGGCTGGCGGGTGCGGAAGTCCATCAGATCGACCACGCCCGGCTCGAAGACCGGCCGCGCGGCGCGCACGAACCAGCCGCGGAAGTGCTGGAGCAGCCGGGTCCGCGCGGCGGGCGGCCGGACGGGCGGGCGGGAGTCGAAGACCCAGTGGGCCCGCAGGTCCAGCGGCGCCCCCGCCGGACCGGCACCGCGCACCCGCGCCGTGCCGTCCGGCAGCGCGGACACCGCCGAGACGGTGGCGGTCACCCGCTCCAGGCCGGGACGGTCCTCCAGCTCGCGGTGCAGCAGCGCCTCGAAGTCGTCCGAGCGGATCATCTTGTAGCGGGCGGGCGCGATGGACCGCAGCACCACCGCGCCGTCCCGGCCGCGCACCCGCAGCCACTGCCAGGAGGCCGTCACCGCCGCGTCGAACCGGCCGGGCCCCGTCTCCCAGAAGCACCAGGTGCGCGACGGGGGCCGCAGCGGGCCCTCCGGCGGTTCGATCAGGGCGACGGCGGGCGCCGGGCGCCCCGGGGTGCCCGACGGCAGCCGGTGCGCCAGCGACAGGCCCGCCGCCCCGGCGCCCACGATCACGATGTCCGCCTCGGCCACGGCCACCTCCCTGCGTCCGCGCACCGCCCCCGGACGGCGGGGCCGGGCGGGCGTACGACGACTCGGCTGCGGCGGAGTATTCCGTCCGGGCACCCCTTCCGGACGGACGCCGCGCGGGACGGGGCGGGCCCGGTGCCCGCCGGACGGGTGAGCGGCACCGGCCCACGGCACGGTGCGGCGTCCCTCCGGGGCCCGGGGGTGAACCATGGCGCGGGGCGGCGCCCTCCCGTCCCGGGGGCGCGGGCCATCCGTCCGGGAGCGCGGGCCCCGCGCCCCCGCTCCGGAGTCCGTACCGCCCGCCCCGCGCCCGGAGCCGCGCCGCCCGCGCCGGTGCCTCCCCCGTCCCCCCCGTCCCCGTCCGTCCCGTCCGCACCGTCCGTCCAGGGGAGCCGCGATGACCCGTACCGTGCCCGGTCCGACCGACCACGTGGTGGTGGTCGGTGCCGGACTGGCGGGGCTGTCGGCCGCCCTGCACCTGCTGGGCGCCGGGCGGCGGGTGACCGTCGTCGAGCGCGATCCGCTGCCCGGCGGACGGGCCGGGCGCCGCCTGCTCGGCGGCTACCACCTCGACACCGGCCCCACCGTGCTGACCATGCCCCACCTCGCGGACGAGGCGTTCGCGGCCGTCGGTGAGCGGCTCGCCGACCGGGTCGAACTGCTGCCCGTGCACCCGGCCTACCGGGCCCGTTTCGCCGACGGCGGCACCCTCGACGTGCACACCGACGCCGACGCGATGGAGGCGGAGGTCGAGCGGTTCGCCGGCCCCCGCGAGGCGGCCGGGTACCGGCGGCTGCGCACCTGGCTGACCCGCCTCTACGCCGTCCAGCGGCGCCGGTTCATCGACGCCAACTTCGACTCGCCGCTGGGCCTGCTCACCCCCGACCTGGCCCGGCTCGCCGCCCTCGGCGGCTTCGGACGGCTGGACGCCCGCATCGGACGGTTCCTCACCGACGAACGGCTCCGCCGGGTCTTCTCCTTCCAGGCCCTGTACGCCGGTGTCGCGCCCGAGCGGGCCCTGGCCGCCTACGCCGTGATCGCCTACATGGACACCGTCGCCGGGGTCTTCTTCCCGCGCGGCGGCATGCACGCCCTGCCCCGTGCCATGGCCGCCGCCGCCGCGGCCGCCGGGGCCGAACTGCGCCTGGGCGAGGCCGTCACCCGGCTCGAACGCTCCGGCGACCGGATCACCGCCGTGATCACCGAGGGTGCCCGCATCCCCTGCGACGCCGTCGTCCTCACCCCCGACCTGCCCCTCGCCCACCGGCTCCTGGGCCGCCGCCCGCGCCGCCCGCTGCGGCTGCGGCACGCCCCGTCCGCCGTCGTCCTGCACGCCGGGACCGACCGCACCTGGCCCCACCTCGCCCACCACACGCTCTCCTTCGGCGCCGCCTGGCACCGCACCTTCGACGAACTCACCCGGAGGGGCACCCTGATGACCGATCCGTCCCTGCTCATCACCCGGCCCACCACCGCCGACCCCGCCCTCGCCCCGGCCGGCCGCCACCTCCACTACGTCCTCGCCCCCTGCCCCAACACCGACGTCGGCCCCGGCGCCGAGAGCTGGCACGACCTCGCGCCCGGCTACCGGGACCGGCTCCTCGCCACGCTGGAACGCCGGGGGATGACCGGCATCGCCGCCGCCGTCGAGGCCGAGTGCCTGGTCACCCCCGCCGACTGGGCCGCCCAGGGCCACGCCGCGGGCACCCCCTTCTCCGTCGCCCACACCTTCGCCCAGACCGGGCCCTTCCGGCCGCGCAACCTCGTCCGGGGCACCGCCAACGCGGTCCTCGCGGGCTGCGGCACCACCCCCGGCGTCGGCGTGCCCACGGTGCTGATCTCCGGGAAGCTGGCCGCCGCCCGCATCGCCGGTCCCCGTGCCACCGGCGCGCGCGCCGCCCGGGGCGGACGCCGGTGACCCGTCGCGAACTCGACGCCGCCGGCATCACCGACCCCGTGCTGCGCGCCGCCTACGCCCGCTGCCGCCGCCTCAACGCCCGCCACGGGCGCACCTACTTCCTCGCCACCCGCCTGCTGCCGCCCGACCGCAGACCCGCCGTGCACGCCCTGTACGGCTTCGCCCGGTGGGCCGACGACCTCGTCGACGACACCGGGGCCGCGGCCGGTCCCGCCGACCGGGCCGCCGCCCTGGCCCGGCTCGACGCCCGGCTCCGGGGCGCCCTCGCGGGCGGCGCCGCGACCGGCGAGCCCGTGGTGCTCGCCCTGGCCGACACCGCCGCCCGGTACGCCATCGACCCGGTCCACTTCACCGACTTCATGGCCTCCATGCGCAGCGACCTCACCGTCACCGACTACGCCACCTACGCCGACCTGCGCGGCTACATGCACGGCTCGGCCGAGGTCATCGGACTGCAGATGCTGCCCGTCCTCGGCACCGTCACCGACCGCGCCCTGGCCGCCCCGCACGCCGCCGCCCTGGGCACCGCCTTCCAGCTCACCAACTTCCTGCGCGACGTGGGCGAGGACCTGGACCGGGGCCGGATCTACCTCCCGGCGGACCTGCTCGCCGCCCACGGCGTCGACCGCCCCCTGCTGTGCTGGAGCCGCCGCACCGGCCGCCCCGACGCGCGGATCACCGCCGCGCTGCGGGACGCCGAGGCGCTCACCCGCGCCGTCTACCGCGAGGCCGAACCCGGTCTGGCGATGCTGGACCCGGTGGCCCGGCCCTGCGTCCGCACCGCGTTCCAGCTCTACCGGGGCATCCTCGACGCCGTCGCCCGGAGCGGCTACGCGGTGCTGCACCGGCGCGCGGTGGTGCCCCGGCGGCGGCGCGCGGCGGTCGCGTCCCGGGGGCTGGCCCGGGTGACGGCCGCCCGGCTCCGCGCCGCCGCCCGGTCCCGGTCCGGGACCGCCCCGGGCCACCCGGCCGCCGCGGTGTCCCGGCCCGCCCCGCGGCCCGCGCCCCCGGCGCCCGCGCCGGCCCCGCCTCCGGCCCCGCCCGGGTCCGCCGGCCCACCGGAACCACCGGCCCTCACCGGTCCACCGTCCCCTTCCGCCGCGCCCGTCCCGCCGGAGCCGTCCCGCGCGGACGCCCGCGCCGCCCCCGGCCCGAAGGAGGCGGGATGACCACCGCGCCCCGCCGGGGCCGCTACCCGCTGCGGCTGCGCCGCCGCCCCGTCCCCTGGCGTCAGCAGCCCCCGACCTGGCGCGCGGCGCGGCCCGCCCTCATCGCCGCCGCCCTGGAGCGCGCCCGTGCCCGGCCCTCGGGCAACTGGTACGTCGTCGGCGCCACCCCCGGCACGACCGGAGGGCGCCCGCTGTCCCGCACCGTCGCGGGCGTCGAGGTCGTCCTCTGGCGGGACGCGCGCGGGCGGCTGGTCGGCGGCCCCGGCGCCTGCCCCCACCTCGGCGCGCCGCTCGCCGACAGCCCGGTGCGCTGCGGCACCCTGGTCTGCCACTGGCACGGACTCGCCCTGGACGGCGGGGCGTTCGCCGGCTGGGAGCCGCTGCCCGTGTACGACGACGGCGTCCTCGCCTGGGTGCGGCTGGACGCGGTGGGCGGGGAGGCACCCACCCCGGCCCCCGTCCTGCCCGGCCGCCCGCCGCTGCCCGCGGCCCTGGCATCCGTCTGGTCCGGCGTCGGCGTCTGCGACCCCGAGGACGTGATCGCCAACCGGCTCGACCCCTGGCACGGCGCCTGGTTCCACCCGTACTCGTTCGCCGACCTGACCGTCGTCTCGGCCCCCGGCGGCACGGGCGGCACGGGCGGCACGGGCGGCACGGGCGGCGCCGAGGGGGCGCGGGGGCCCGGCGGGGGCGAGGGGGCGGGGGCCGGTCAGGGAGACGGCCCGGGGGAGGACGACCGCTTCGTCGTCGACGTCTCCTTCCGGCTCACCGGGCGGCTCGTGGTGCCCGTACGCGCGGAGTTCACCGCGCCCGGCCCGCGCACCGTGGTCATGCGGATCACCCACGGCGAGGGCGCCGGGTCGGTGGTCGAGAGCCACGCCACCCCGCTCGCCCCGGACGACCGGGGCCGTCCGCGCACCGCCGTCGTCGAGGCGGTCCTCGCCGTCTCCGACCGGCCGGGCTTCCCCGCCGTCCGCAGCCTGGCCCCCGTGCTGCGCCCCCTGATGCGGGCCGCCGCCGGACGGCTGTGGCGCGACGACCTCGCCTACGCCGAACGCCGCCGCCTGCTCAGGGAGCGCGGCACGTTCCCCGGCTGACCGGACCGACCGCGCGAGGAGTGCCGTGCAGACCTTCCTGCCCCACCCCGGCTTCCGCGACTCCGCGCTCGTCCTGGACCGGCGCCGCCTGGGCAAGCAGCGGGTCGAGGCGCTCCAGGTGCTGCGCGGGCTGACGGTCCCCGGCTACGGCTGGCGCCACCACCCGGCGGTGCGCATGTGGACCGGGTACGAGGAGGCGCTCGTCCGCTACGGCCTGGAGGTCTGCCGGGTCTGGCGGGAGCGGGGGCATCCGGACACCTGCGCCGCCTCCCTGCTCGCCGGGTTCGCCGCCGGACGGCCGGACGCCCCGGTGCGCGGGCAGACGGAGCTGGGGGAGGCCGGGGAACTGCCGCCGTGGCTGGGCGACGAGGGCTTCCACCGCAGCCACCGCTCCGCCCTGGTCCGCAAGGACCCCGGTGACTACGCCCGGCTGTTCCCCGGGGTCCCGGACGACCTGCCCTACGTGTGGCCCCGGTCGGACCGGGCGGGGGAGCAGCGGCGGCGGTGAGGGCCGGGACGGAGCCGCCGGGCCCGGGCCCGCGCGCCGGTCGGGCCCGCCCGGGGCGGCCGGGCCCGACGCGAGGGCCCGGGAGCCCGCCCCCGGCCCCTCCCGCCCTCACCCCCCGTCACCCGACGAGGGCCGCCCAGGTCTTCGGGCCCGCCTCGCCGTCGACGACCAGGCGGTTGAGGCCCTGGAAGGTGCGCACGGCGGAGTGGGTCACCGAGCCGAAGCCGCCGTCGACCGCGAGGCCCGCGCCGCGCTTGTTCAGCGCCACCTGGAGTGCCCGCACATGCGAGCCCGAGCCGCCGCTCCGGAGCGTGTAGACCAGCTCCGGCCAGGTCCTGGGGCCGACCTCACCGTCGGCCACCAGCCCCTTCGAGGTCTGGAACTTCTTGACCGCGGCCACCGACACCGAGCCGTAGGCACCGTCGGCGACCAGGGCGGTCCCGCGCTGGGTGATCAGGTACTGGATGGCCCTGACCGTCGCGCCGGAGGCGCCGGGGGCGAGGGCGGACCAGCCGCCGCCCAGGGCCACTCCCCGGGCGGCGAGGTAGGGGACCGGGTCGACCGTGCCGCCCAGGCCCCCGCTGTGGGTCTCGAAGTGCAGGTGGGGGCCGGTCACATTGCCGGTGGCGCCCATGTCGGCGATGCGCTGCCCCGCGGCCACCGTGGCGTTGAGCCCGACGCGGAAGGCGCTGAGGTGCCCGTAGTAGGTGTGCGCGCCGCCGCCGTGCGAGAGGACGAGGCCGTTGCCGGTGCGCCCGGTCAGGACCCCGCTGCCGCGCCGCACCACGGTTCCGGCGGCGGCGGCGTAGACGGCGGTGCCGGTCGGGTTGGTGACGTCCTGGCCCGCGTGCGGAGAGGCGCCGCGCGGTGCCCCGTAGCCGCCGCCCGCGGGGAAGCGGCCCTGGGCGGGGTTGCACCACCGGCCGTCCTTGAGCGGGGCCGCCGAGGCCGCGGGGACCAGGGCGGGCGGGCCGGTGAGCGCCAGCCCGAGCCCGGCACCGGCGCCGAACAGCAGCCGTCTGCGGGAGGGGCCCGTCGGCCGGACGCCCCGCCGTTCCTCCGTAGCGCCGTCCGCCGGACCGCACTGTTCACACATGTCCCGTCCTCCTCCGCCGTCAGGGTTCTACGCGCGTTGCTTGTCGAGAGCATGCCATTCGTGGGGATGGTGTTCCAGGGGCGCGTGAGATCTTCACAGGCCCCCTCCAAAGGGCCCGTACCGGTCGTCGGCGGCGGTCCCTGAGTCCGCGGCCGGCCGGGCGCGGACTCGGGGAACCGCGCGGCCCGCCCGCCCCGCCAGCGGCGCGTCCGCCCCCGGCGCGGCGGAATTGGTCCCCGATACGGCAGGCGGAATGGACCCCGTACCGGACCGCCCCCGCTCCTAGCGTCGTCGCCATGAACGCCACCACCCGCGGCGGCCTGCTCGCCGCGTTCGCCTGCCTCCTCGTCGGAGCGTCCTTCACCGCCAACAGCGTGCTCGGCGACTACCCGTACGCCGGGGGCCAGTTCCTCCGCTACGCCCTCGCCTTCCTGCTCCTGCTCCCGCTCGCCGCCCGTGGTGCCGGGGCCCGGCTGCGCGCCCTCGGACCCGGGCGGTGGGTCCGGCTGGCGCTGCTCGCCGCCGTCGGCATGGTCGGCTTCAACCTGGCCGTGCTCGCCGCCGAACGCACGGCGGAACCGGCGGTACCCGGCGTCCTGGTGGGCTGCGCGCCCGTGGTGGTTGCGGTCCTGGTGCCGCTGATGGAGGGCCGCCGCCCGCAGCGACTCGTCCTGTACGGGGCGGCGTTCGTGGCGGCCGGGGCGTTCACCGTGCAGGGCTGGGGCCGTACCGACGGCCCGGGGCTCGCCTTCTCGGTGTGCGCCCTGGCCGGGGAGACGGGGTTCGCCGTCCTCGCGGTGCCCGTCGTCCGGCCGCTGGGCCCCCGGCTGCTGTCCACCGTGGTCTGCGGGATCGCGGCGGCCGAGTCGGCGGCGGCCGGGTGGCTGATGGACGGCACGGGCTGGCTGCGGCGGCCGGACGCGGTCGAGACCGGGGCGCTGCTGTGGCAGGCGGCCGTGGTCACCGTCGTCGGCTTCGTCTGCTGGTACATGGGCATGCAGCGGATCGGGGCCGAGCGCGCCACCCTGTTCTCCGGACTCATCCCGGTCGCCGCGGCCTGTACCGCCCCGCTGGTGGGCACCGGCGGCTACGGTCCCGCGCAGGCCGTCGGCAGCGCCCTGGTCTGCGCCGGGGTGGCGCTCGGCTCGGGTGTGCCGCTGCCGCGCCGACGGCGCCCGGCGCCGGCGGGTCAGCCGGCGTCGGAGCGTTCCTCGGAGGCGTTGTAGAGGTCCCGGGAGACATGGAGCAGCTCCCGCCGCTCCTGCTGGGAACCGACCATCGGCGGGGAGCCTTCGAGCGGCACCTGCGCGCTCTCCGGCAGGAACCGCACCGTCACCAGGCCGATCGCCCCGGCCAGCATCAGGTAGTAGGCGGGCATCAGCTCGTCTCCGGTCGCGCTCACCAGTGCCTCGGTGACCAGCGGCGTGGTGCCGCCGAACGCGGCGACGGAGAGGTTGAAGCCGATGCCCATGGCCGCGTAGCGGACGGCGGTCGGGAACAGCGCCGGGAGGGTGGCGGCGCTCGGCGCGGCGAAGCAGGCCAGCAGGGTGGCCAGGATCAGGACGCCGCAGACCGGTGCCCCCACCCCGTCCGCACGGATCAGCAGGAAGGCCGGCACGGCCAGGACGATCATCGCGGCGGCGCCGACCGCGTAGAGCGGGCGCCGCCCGACGTGGTCGCTGAGCCGTCCCAGGAAGGTGATCAGCACCACGATCCACACCATGGCGGCGAGCACCAGCACGTCCGACAGACCGCTGGACCGGTGCAGGGTCTCCGTCTGATAGGTGGGCAGATAGCCGGTGACCATGTAGTTGGTGACGTTGTAGAGCAGGACCAGGCCCACGCAGACCAGCAGGGGCCGCCAGTGCCGCTGGACGACGTCCTTCAGCTCCTTGCCCGCCGACTCCTGGGCGAGGGACTTCTCGTGCGCGTCCAGCTGCTGCTGGAAGGCGGGCGACTCCTCCAGCTTCAGCCGGATGTAGAGACCGATGACGCCGAGCGGCCCGGCGATCAGGAACGGCAGCCGCCAGCCCCAGGAGAGCATCTGGGCGTCCGTCAGCGCCAGGTTGAGCACGGTCACCAGCGCCGAGCCCAGCGCGTAGCCGACGAAGGTGCCGAAGTCGAGCCAGCTCGACAGGAACCCCCGCCGCCGGTCGGGTGAGTACTCGGCGACGAAGGTCGTGGCGCCGCCGTACTCGCCCCCGGTGGAGAAGCCCTGGACCATCCGGGCGAGCAGCAGCAGGACCGGGGCGGCGACGCCGATGGTGGCGTACGACGGGATCAGGCCGATCGCGAAGGTGCCCAGCGCCATCATGATCATGGTGGTGGCGAGGACCTTCTGCCGCCCGACCCGGTCCCCGAGCGGACCGAAGAACAGTCCGCCGAGCGGGCGCACCACGAACGCGGCGGCGAAGGTCGCGAAGGACGAGATGACCTGGGCGGCGGGGGAGGCGCCGGGGAAGAACACCTTGCCGATGGTGGCGGCCAGATAGCTGTAGACGCCGAAGTCGAACCACTCCATGCAGTTGCCGAGGGCCGAGGCGCCGACCGCGCGCCTGAGCAGCGGGCCCTCGACGACGTGCACGTCCTCCTCGCGCAGCGCCCGCCTGCGGCGCCGCAGACGGCGGGTCAGCTCCTCGCGTACCTGGTGGGGCAGGTCCGCCACCGCGCTCGGCGTCGTCCCCGGGCCCGGAGGGCCGGACCGGCCGTCAGGCTTCGCGTCGGCCACGGTGCCGCCCTCCTGTCGCTCGCGCATGTCCCGCCAGGCGCATTCTGCGCCGGGAGGCCGCCCGCCGCCCGTCGGCACCGCCGCCCCGGACGCCCCGCCCGGGCCTCCACGGCCTCCGCGAACCCGTACCCCGGCGGCCGTGTGCCCGTGCCCGGAGAGGTCACTCCTCGCGGTCGATGTGGCGGGTCCACCAGTGGTGTTCGCAGAACCAGTGGCCGAACATCGATCCGCCGAAGACGACGAACCCCACACCGATCAGCCAGGACTCCACCACCAGCACGATCCCCACGGTGCCGTAGCTGATCGCGTTGTCGAGGATGAGCGGGGTGAACACCAGGTAGGAGAAGCCGCGCAGCCCGACCAGGCCCACCATGGTGGCGATGGCCCCCGGCAGCAGGTCCCGCCAGCGGACCTGCCCGCCCAGCAGGAAGCGCTGCGCCCACCAGAAGAACAGCAGTCCGGTGGCCGTGGAGAGCGCGATGCGGGTCCAGCCCTGGAGCGCCGTGCGGGTCTGCACCTCCTGGTAGAGGTAGGCGGTGAGCATCACCACCCAGGTCGCCTGGCGCCACACGCGGTGCCAGGGTCCGGACGGCAGTCCCCAGACCCGCTCGTAGCCGTTCTGCACGCTGGAGGCGAACGAGATGCCGAACACGGCCAGGGCGATGCCGCCCCAGACGCTCGTGGTGCCGATGACCTCGGTGGGCGGGCTGATGATGTCCGTCAGCACCCGCGCCGACCGCCCCGACAGGCCCATCCCGTCCGCCAGCCAGGAGGCGAAGCCGCCGCGTTCCAGCGGATCGGCCGCCGCCACCACGATCAGCAGCGGCGCCAGGGTGACCAGGGCGAGCGTGGCGAACCCCATCGCGCGGTGCATCAGCTCCAGGTCCCGGCCGCGCCGGATCAGGGCGGACGCGGCCAGCCGGTCCCACACGCGGTGCGGCGCGTGCCGGTGCCGGTGGTTCAACGGTGCTCCTCGGGCGGTCCTGGTGGTCCCGGCGGTCGCGCGCGGGCCGCGAGCGGCCGGTGCCGGGCACGGTGGGGGTGCCGGGCGCGGCGGCGGGACGGACTCCACCGCCGGGCACGGGTCCTGGTACTCCAGGGTGACCGATCACGGCCCGCCGGGCACGTCCGCGTCCGGCCGGCTTCGCGGCGCCGGGGCGGGGGACGGCGGCCCGGCGGGGCGCCGGGGCGGCTCCGGTCGCGCGGGGCGGGCAGGGGCGTGCGCCGGCCGGAGCGCGGAACGTCCGCCCCGGCGCCCGCTCCCGCCCGGCGCCCCGCTTCCGCCCCCGGCGGCCGTGGACGCCCCGGCCCGCGGTGGGCGACGCCGGGCACCCGCGCTCGCGCAGCGCATCCGCGCCCCGCGCGTCGTACCGGGGCTGGGCCACCTGGCCTACGGGCGCGGGGGTGCGAGGGCGGCCGTGCGGGCGGGGGACATGCCGGAGGGCCGCCCGCGCCACCGGGGCGGGGGCGGCCCTCGGGCGGGGGCAGGCCGGGTCAGGGGTCCATGCGGTGCTGCTGGCGCATCCGCTCGTTGTGCCAGGCGATGGCGCGGCGGATCTGCGGCTCGTGCAGTCCGGTGCGGCCGGCGAGCTGGTCCATGGACAGCTCCGGCGGGCCGGTGGTCAGCGCCCGTGCCACCTTGGCGGCCCACAGCTCCTCCTCCACGAAGGGCCGGTGCCGGTAGTCGTCCTTGACCACGTCGAAGTGCTCGTCGCAGCAGGCGGTGATCAGCCGCAGCCCGTCGTACCAGTCGTTGGTGGCGTGGGCGGCGGAGGAGTCCGGCACATAGCCGCGGACCGCCTCGCTCTCGGGAAAGATGTCGGCGCACAGGTCGCACAGCTCCATACGGACGGGCTGAGCGGGACGGCGCCCCTTCCTGCGCTTACGCTTCCACATCGCGCCTCCCGGAGAGTCGGGGATCGGCCACCGGATTCCCGGAGTTACCAGGACGGAGAGGGGCAAACGTCACGTCCCGGACAGGGCAGGTGAGGGGCTCGGTGGCGGGCGGCCGGTCGCGCGGAGTGAGCGCGTGGTTCCCGTCCGCGGTCGGCGGTGGGCGCCGCCGGAGAACCGCACGGGGGCGCGGCGTCGGGGGCGGGTGCGGGGCGCGCGGCCCTGCCGCCGCCCGGCGGGACGCGGTGATGCCGCCCCGTCACGATGCTTCACGGGTGCCGGGTGCCGGGTGCCGGGTGCCGGGTGCCGGGTGCCGGGTGCGGGATGCGGGGCGGGTGGGGTGGGGTGAGGGGTGCCGCCCCGCAGGCGTGTGCGTGGCGTGGACGCGCGCTGCGGTGCGGGGTGACCGGTGCGCGGCGTGGGGGTACGCGGTGTGTGCGGCGCGGGGGTGCGCGGTGCCGCGCGCCCGGATGGTCCGCTACGGCGAGGAGGGGCCCCGCCGTGCCGCGGTCGCCGGGCCCCCGCCCGCCGGACCGGGTGCGCCCCCCTGTCGGACGTCAGGGCGGCCCGCCCTGCTCGCAGACCCGCCGGGCGACCTCGCGGAGCTTGATGTTGCGGTCCTGCGAGTAGCGGCGCAGTGTCGTGAAGGCCTGGTCCTCGGTGAGGCCGTGGCGGCCCATGAGGATGCCCATGGCCTCCCCGATGACGTGCCGGGTGCCGATGGCCTCCTGCAACTGGGCGTGGGTGCGCGCGCTGGAGAAGGCGACCGCGGCGTGGGAGGCGAGCAGCCACCCGGCGGTCCCGCTGGCCTCGGTGAACGCGCCCCGCTTCCGGGAATAGAAGTTCAGCGCGCCCAGGTCCTCGTCCTCGGTGAACAGCAGGATGCCCATCATGCTGCCGAGCCCCAGCCCGCGCGCCTCGGGCACGTAGCGGGGCCAGCGCGTCGCCGGGTCGTCGAAGTCGGCGATCCGGAACCGCCGCTCCCCGGTCTCGGGGTGGGCGGCGTCGAAGCACGGTCCCTCCCGGAGCCGTTCCTGGAGCCGGTCGCTCTCGACCACCACCTGCTCGGTCGGGGCGAGGGACTCCACGCGCCCGCCCCGCAGGATCAGGATGCCGGCCGCGTCGCAGCCCTCCATCAGCTCGACGGCGGCGCGCGTGATCCGCTCCAGGGTGTCGTTCACCGACTGCTGCGCCAGGAGGTCGCGCGCGAGCGCGGCCATGTGCTGCGCGAAGACGCGCCACTCGTCCATCCCGCCGCCTCCCGTCCGGTCGGGCCCCGGGGGGCCTCGCGGAGCGGGTGCCCAGCGGCGCGTCGGACCATCTTGTTTCATGCTACATCTAAATGCATAATGCGCTTATGGAGTCGAGTGCCGTGGAGCCCGGGGACACCTCCCCGGAGGATCTGATCACCGCCGTGGAGCACCTGGTGCGATACGTGCGGCTGAGCGCCCGCGCGGGCGGTCTGAGCACCGCCGCCTCCTCGGCGCTGGCCCGGCTGAGCCGCGGGGGACCGCAGCGGCTGACCGAACTGGCCCGCGCCGAGGGTGTCTCCCAGCCCGGCATGACCCAGCTCGTCACCCGCCTGGAGCGCGCCGGACTGGTCCGGCGCAGCGCCGACGCCCGTGACGGCCGGGGCGTGCTCGTCGGGCTGACGCCCACCGGGCGCGACGTCCTCGAACAGCGCCGCGCCGAACGCTCCCGCGCGTTCCAGGGGCTCCTCGGCGAGCTGACCGAGCCGGAGCGGCGCGCGACCGGTACCGCGCTCCTGGCGCTGGCCCGGGTGATCGAGGACGGCCGGGACCACCCGGTCTGACCGGTGCCGTACGGGGGCCTCGCCCGGGAGGCCGGGGCCGCAGGGCGGGCCGGGTCCGGAGCACCGTGCCGGGCGGCGGCCCCGCTGCCCCCGCCCTCCCCTCCCGTTCCCCCCGCTCCCCTCGTCTCCGCCCCGGCCCTTCGGCCCCGCGCCGCCCGGTGCTCCCCCCCCCGCCTTCCCCGCCCCCTCGTCCTCCCTCCGCCCCTCCTCACCGTTCCGGGAAGTGAACGCGTATGACCGCACCGCACGGAAGGGCCGCAGGCCCGTTCCGGCAGCCCAGGGCCGTCTGGGCCGTCGCCTTCGCCTGTGTGATCTCCTTCATGGGCATCGGCCTCGTCGACCCGATCCTGCCCGCGCTCGCGGAGAGCCTCGACGCCACCCCGAGCCAGGTGTCGCTGCTGTTCAGCAGCTATCTGATCGTCACCGCCGTGGCCATGCTGATCGTCGGCTGGGTCTCCAGCCGCATCGGCGCCAAGCGCACCCTGGTCACCGGGCTCGCCGTCATCGTCGTCTTCGCCGCGCTCGCCGGCACCACCGACTCCATCAACGGCATCGTGGGCTTCCGTGCCGGTTGGGGTCTGGGCAACGCCCTGTTCATCGCCACCTCGCTGGCCGTCATCGTGGCCTCCGCCAGCGGTGGTTTCGGCGGCGCCATCATCCTCTACGAGACCGCTCTCGGCCTGGGCATAGCCGTCGGCCCCCTGCTCGGCGGCGAACTCGGCGCCATCAGCTGGCGCGGCCCCTTCTTCGGCGTCGCCGCCCTGATGGCCGTCGCCCTGATCGCCACCGTCGTCCTCGTCCCCGACCTGCCCCGGCCAGAGCGGGCCACCTCGCCGCTCGCCCCGCTGCGGGCCCTGCGCCACCGGGGCCTGCTCACCATGGGGATCATGGCCCTGCTGTACAACTGGGGCTTCTTCACCATGCTCGGCTACGCGCCGTACCCCATGGAGCTGGACGCCCATCGGCTCGGCCTGGTCTTCACCGCCTGGGGCCTGCTCGTCGCCGCCTTCAGCGTCCTGGTCGCCCCCCGCCTCCAGGCCCGCTACGGCACCGCCCCGGTGCTCTACGCCAACCTGCTCGGCCTGGGCGTCGTCATGGCCGTCATCGCCGCCGGGGTCGGCGATCCCACCACGGTGATCGTGGCGGTCATCGCCAGCGGGGCCTTCATCGGCATCAACAACACCCTGACCACCCAGGCCGTCATGCTCGTCGCGCCGGTGGAGCGCCCCGTCGCCTCCTCCGCCTACGGCTTCCTGCGCTTCATCGGCGGCGGTCTCGCCCCGTACGCCGCCGGGAGGCTGGCCGACGCCACCGACCTGAGCGTCCCCTTCTACGTCGGCGCCGCCACCTTCCTCCTCGCCGTCCCCGTCCTCGCCGGCGGTCACGGGCTGCTCCGCCGCGCCGAGGCGGGCGTCGCGGAGGCCGGGGCCGCCGCGCCGGCGACCGGCGCACCGGCGACCGCCTCGCCGGCGCCCTGACCCGCCCGGCGGGCCGGGAGCGCCGCCCGGGTCAGACGGGGGTGCCGGGCGGCCGGCGCCGGTCCGCCGCCTCCGGCGGCTGGATCCGCATACCGGGCCGCCGCCGGTGCACCGTCAGATAGGTGACGCCCTCCGGCCCCGCGGCCACCGCCCTCGTGGAGCCGTGCGGCAGCCAGGTCAGGACACCCGGGGCCAGGGGGTGCTCCCCGTCGGAGCGGACCAGGGACGCCCCGCCGGCCAGCACGAGCAGCAGGACGTCCAGATCGGGCTCGGTGTGGGTGCCCACCCGGGCGCCGGCCGGGAGGCGGACGACATTGGCGTCGAGCTGCCGCCCCGGCTCCGCCAGCCGCCAGAGCGCCCCGGCGGGGGCACCGGCGCCGAGCGCCGCCAGTTCCGCCGTGTCGCACAGCACGCGCGGGAGGGGAGCCGCCCCGGCCGGGGCGGGGGCCCCGCCTTCCTCCGCTGCCATCCGCCGCCACCGTCCCTCTGCTCAACTGCCCCGGCGGGCCGCCCGGTCGGGCGGCCCGCTGCCGGACGGTCGGCCGCGTGACGCACCGCACAGGGCCCCGGCCGGATGCAAAGGCGAATCTAGCATGCGCATTTGATAGCGTCCTGGACGTGCGGCTGACGAAGTTCACCGACCTGGCGCTGCGTTCCGTGATGCGCCTGGCGGTCGTGGGAGACGGTGACGATCCTCTGGCCACCCGGGAGGTGGCCGAGGTCGTGGGCGTGCCGTACACGCACATGGCGAAGGCCATCACACGGCTCCAGCACCTCGGCGTGGTGGAGGCGCGGCGCGGACGCGGCGGCGGGCTGACCCTGACCGAACTGGGCCGGCACGCCTCCGTGGGCTGGCTGGTGCGGGAACTGGAGGGCGACGGCGAGGTCGTCGCCTGCGAGGGGAGCGAACCGTGCCCCCTGCGCGCCGCCTGCCGGCTGCGCACCGCGCTGCGCTCCGCCCAGGAGGCGTTCTACGCCGCGCTCGACCCGCTCACCGTGGACGACCTGGTGTCCTCTCCCACCGGTCCGGTCCTCCTCGGCCTGACCCGGCGTCCGTCCGGCTGACGGGCCCGCCGGTCCGGCCGGCGCCGCTCTGTGGGTCAAAACACGAATATCATCTACCAATTAAAGGAGTCCCCGTGCTCTCCGAACAGTCTGTCCCCGTGGTCCGGGCCACCCTTCCGGCGGTCGGAGCCGCCATCGGTGACATCACCGAGCTGTTCTACCGGAAGCTGTTCACCGCCCACCCGGAACTGCTGAGAGACCTGTTCAACCGGGGCAACCAGGCCAACGGGGAACAGCAGAAGGCGCTCGCCGGTTCCATCGCGGCCTTCGCCGGCATGCTGGTCGACGACCCCGGGGCCCGTCCGGACGCCCTGCTCGGCCGGATCGCGCACAAGCACGCCTCCCTCGGCATCACCTCCGACCAGTACAAGATCGTCCACCGGCATCTGTTCGCCGCCATCGCGGAGGTGCTCGGGGAGGCCGTCACCCCCGAGGTCGCCGCCGCGTGGGACGAGGTGTACTGGCTGATGGCCAACGCGCTCATAGCCGTCGAGGCGGAGCTGTACCAGCGCACCCGCGTCGCCGAGGGCGAGGTCTGGCAGGGCATGGAGATCGTCGAGCGGGAGGAGCAGACCCCCGACGCCGTCTCCTTCGTGCTGCGCCCCGCCGACGGCGGCCCCGTCCGCCCCTTCAGCCCCGGCCAGTACGTCAGCGTCCGCTCGGAACTGCCCGACGGCTCCCGCCAGATACGCCAGTACAGCCTCTCCTCGGCACCGGGCCGTCCCGAGTGGCGGATCACCGTCAAGCGCGTCACGGGCGACGGGCGGCCGGACGGCGAGGTCTCGACCTGGCTGCACTCCCGGGCCCGCGCCGGTGACGTGCTCGACGTCTCCGCGCCCTTCGGCGACCTGGCCCTGGCCGACGGCGGCGGCCCCCTGCTGCTGGCCTCCGCCGGCATCGGCGTCACCCCCATGCTGGCCATGCTGGACCACCTGGACGCCACCGGCACCGCCCGCCCGGTGACCGTCGTCCACGCCGACCGCACCCCCGCCGACCACGCCCACCGCGAGGAGCACCTCGGCCTGGTCGCGGCCCTGCCCGGAAGCCGCCTGCACCTCTGGTACGAGGAGCCGGGCCGGAACGCCCCCGAGGGCGCCCGCACCGGCCGCGCCGACCTGGCGGACGTCGACCTGCCCGAGGACGTCACCGTCTACCTCTGCGGCCCCGTGCCGTTCATGCGCGCCGTCCGGGGTGACCTGCTGCGCCGGGGCGTGCCCGCGCGCTCCGTCCACTACGAGGTCTTCGGCCCCGACCTCTGGCTCGGCCAGGAGTGACCCGCCCGCGCCCCGCGGTGCCCGGGAGCCCCGGGGGCACCCGCCGGGCCGGGCACGCGGGGCGCGGTCCGGTCCGGCGCCGCTCCCCGGGGCAGGCCCCTACACCGCCGCGGTGAACGCGGCCGCGACGGCGGTGTCGAGCCGGGCGTGCACCACCAGGCGCGGGCCGGAGCCGTCCGCGTTGGCCTCCAGCAGCCGCCGCACCGGGGCGCCGGGGGCGACGACGGACATCAGGACGCCCAGGTGACCGCACCGCTGACGGGCCCGGAGCACGGCGCTGACCGCGGCGGTCCCGGCGGACGGTCCGGCGAGGACGACGACCACCGGTGCCGGTCGGTGGGCTTCCACCAGACGGGTGATGCCGGCGGAGAGCGCGGCCCGGCCGGCGACGCCCGGATCGCGCTCCACGGTGATGACGAGGACCCCCTGCTCCAGGGTGTGGGACAGCATCATGGCCTCCGTTCCGTCGCCTGGCGGCGAGTGTGTCTTCAGTGAAGGCGCCCGCCGCCGCCCCCGCAATGCGCCGCCCGGCCCCTCCGGGCGCCGCGGGCCACCGGTGCGTCCCGGCCCGCGCCGGGCGGCCACCGGTCCGGGGCGTCCGCCGCCGCTGAGTAGGATCGGCCGGTCACCCGGACCGCCCCCACCACCGCAAGGAGTCCCCGCCGGTGCCCGTCCCGCTGCCCCCGCCCCGAACCGGGTACCGCCCGCTGACCCTGGAGCACCTGACCCGCGACGAGGACGGCGAGCGGCTGCACGCCCTGCTGTGGCGGCCCGGTCCCGGCTGGCGGATGGTCAGCAGCGCGGTGCTGGGCGGCGGCACGGGCGAGCGCGCCTGGGTGCTCAACGCCCAGGTCGCCCACGGCTACCGGCGCACCGACCCCGCCCGGCACCTGGCCGGGCTGGCCCGAGCCGCCGGCGCCGAGGGGCCCGGCGTGGGCCTGATGACCGCCGCCGGGGTGGCCGACCCCGGCCGGGCCCGGGACGGCGGGGCGGAGGCCTTCGCCACCGCCGGGATCTCGGTGCGCGGCTGGGCCGCCGCCCCCGGGGAGGGAGCGGGGGCCGTCCTGCCCGGCACCATCAACATCGTCGCCGCGCTGCCGGTCGCCCTGACCGACGCCGCCCTGGTCAACGCGGTGATCACCGCCACCGAGGCGAAGGTCCAGGCGCTGGTGGAGTCCGGTCACGACTGCTCCGGCACCCCGACGGACGCCGTCTGCGTGGCCGCCCGCGCCCCGTACCCCGGGGGAGAGACCCATGCCTTCGCCGGACCGCGCTCCCTGTGGGGGGCCCGGCTGGCCCGGGCCGTGCACGGAGCCGTCCGGGCCGCCCTGCCCACCGGCCCCCGGCACGCGTGAGCGGGGGAGGCCCGGCAGGACCTCCCCCGCTCGCACGCGGTGACGCGGATCAGCGCTGGGCGCTCTTCTCCAGCGCCTTGTCGAGGGCCGCGGCGAAGCCGTTGGCCCAGAGCTGGTTCACCCGGGCGCTCTCGGTGGCGTTCGGGTACGGGTTGGTGCAGGAGGTGCCGGGGCCGCCGCCCGACATCAGCTCGCTGCACGGCCCGGAGTAGCGGTCCGGCAGGCCGAGCACGTGGCCCGTCTCGTGGGCGGTGACACGGGTCGAGTCGTACTGCTGGTTCTGCCGGTAGTCCAGGAAGATGTAGCCCTTCCCGTGCATGTTGGTGGAGGCGTACGAACCACGGGAGTCGTTGCCCTCGTAGTACGTGAAGTCGGCGCCCGAGCTGCGCTCCGCCAGCCGCACGTTGGAGACCGAGCTGTTCCAGATCTGGGCGGAGCGGGCTATCTGGGTGCGGAAGGTCGGGGCGCTCGCGGCGCTGTAGTACACGGTGACGGCCGCCGCCGCGCTGGGGGCGCCCGGGGCGTTCGCCTGGCGCTTCGCGACGGACTTCAGGACCGCCTCGAAGAACGCCTGGTTGCCGGCGTTGTCGGCCTTGGCCGACGTCGACAGGTAGGCGGAGTGCGCCACTTCGTGCTGCTGGGGCGCGGAGGCGACCGCGGCCGGGCCGGTGCCGAGCACGGCGACCGTCAGACCGAGACCGACGGCGGTGGACAGCAGGGGCAGGGTGATCCGCATGCGAGGACTCCAAGTGGGGGAGTGGGGAGAAGTCGTCACCGGTGAGTTTGGGGTGCGCACCCGGGCCCTGTGATGATGGCAACAGCCGATAGCACGGGGCTATCACCCCGCCCCGCACCGGCCCCGCCCCCGTCCCGCTCCCCCTTCGCGACGGCCCCGCACCCCCTCCGCGCCCGCTCCCGGAGCCCGCTCCGCACCCTGTCCGGATCTCGCTCCGCACCTCCTCGGACGGTACCCGGCGGCTTCGGCCGGACTGCTGAACTCGCCCTGATCCGCAGCGTTTTGTTCACCTGGCGCAACGTTCTGTTCCGCTCTACGCTCCCTGCATGGAGCTGGATGTGAGGCACCTACGCGCGCTGTGCGCCATCGCCGACGCGGGCAGCCTGCACCGTGCGGCACGCCAACTGGGCGTCGCCCAGCCCACGTTGAGCACCCAGTTGAGCCGCATCGAACAGGCCCTGGGAGGACCGCTGTTCGACCGCGGGCGCACCGGCTGCCGCCCGACCCCGCTCGGCCGGACCGTCCTCGGCCGAGCCCGTCCGCTCGTCGCCGACATGCGCACCCTGGTGCGCGAGGCCCGCGCCGCCGCGGCCGGCGGGGACAGCCGGCTGCGCGTCGGCTCCACCGCCAGCCGCGCCCTGGCCGGCTGGCTGCGGCGGCTGCGCCACCCCGGCCTGGAGCCCACCCTCCAGATGGACGTCTCCGCCAACGCGCTGCTCGGCCGGGTCGCCGACGGGCAGTTGGACGTGGCGTTCGTGCACGAGGTGGAGGGCTGCCCGCTGCAGATGCCCGAGGCGCTGCGGGTGCGGGTGCTGATCGAGCGCGAGCCGCAGTTCGTGATGCTGCCCGCCGACCACCCGGCCGCCGGGCACCCCGTCGTCCGCCTCGCGGACCTCGCGGAGGACCGCTGGATGGTCGACCCCACGGTGGACGGCGAATGGGACGGGGTGCACCGGGTGCTGCGCGCCGTCGGCATCGACCCCAGGGTCCTGCACGGCGACTACCACACCGCCGCCTCCCTGGTCGCCACCGGAGAGGTGGTCACCGTCTGCCAGCCCAGCTCCCAGTCCCGCCCCGACACGGCGGTGCGCCGTCTGGACGGCGACCCGCTCGGTGTGCGCCTGCTGCTCGCCGCCCGGACCCGGGACGAACTGGACGCCGTCTTCCCGGCGCTGGCGGAGGCGTACTGGGAGGTGGCCGGCCAGTCCCGCGCCTACCGGGACTGGCTGGAGGGGCCCGGCCCGCGGACGGTGACCCCGCGGCCCCCGGTCCCGGGCGACCGCACGGAGTTCGTCCGGGCCCGCTGACCGGGGCCGTGCCCTCGGGCCGCGGGCCCGGGAGGGGCGCGGCTCGGGAAGAACCCCGGGCCGGCGGCGCCGCCCCGGCCGGTGGACCGGCCCCGGCGCGAAGGGCTCGGACCCGGCGCGAGGCCCCGGACGCCGCTCCGGCACCGGGCGCCCCGGTCGGCGCCGTCGTCCATGGGGCCAAACCGGTGGTTGTCCGGGTGAACCGGAATGAGGGCCCGGGTGCCTGGTTACGGAGAGCATCATGAGCTCTGCGCGACGACTTCCCCGACTCCGTTCCCTGGCCGTGCTGGGTGCCCTGGGCGCCTCCGCCCTCCTGCTGACGGCCTGCACGGACAACGCCGACACCAGCCGTTCGAGCGTCGCCGAGGCGGCCCCGACCGGTTCCCCCAGCAAGACCGACACCGCCTCCGCGTCCCCGACCTCCGCCTCCCCGTCCATGGACAAGGACCAGGAGGAGCGCAAGGCCCTGGTCCCGATGGCCAAGGTCACCTGGGACAAGGCCGCCGACACCGCCGTCAAGGAGGTGCCCGACAGCAAGCTGGTGAGCATCGAGCTGAAGCGGACCTCGGACGAGGCCACCGCCACCACCGGCTCGCCCAGCCCGAGCACCCCCAACCCGGCCCCCAGCAAGGGCGCTCCCGAGTGGGAGGCCAAGGTCGCCACCTCCGACGGCGCCGTGCACCGGGTCGACGTCGACGCGGTGAGCGGCAAGGTGTTCCGCTCCCAGGCCGAGGGCGACCAGAGCGCCGACGACAAGACCCGCACCGCCGACCGGCTGAAGAAGGCCACCGAGACCCCGCAGCAGGCCGTCAAGGCCGCCACCGACAAGACCAAGGGCACCGTCACCGAGGTCGAGCTGGAGGAGAACGACTCCCAGCAGGTCATCTGGGCCGTGGACGTCGTCTCCACCGACACCTGGGACAAGACCACCGTCGACGTCGACGCCGCCAACGGCAAGGTCCTGAGCGAGAACACCGACAACGGCTGACCGCGGGGCCGCACCGCGCGGAGCCGCGCGGCACCCGGCACACCCCGCACTCACGGCACACGCGAGACGCAAGGAGCACCACAGGCATCACGCACCACACACAGCGCGGGAGCAGCGGGCGAGGCCCGACTGCTCCCGTTCCGTGTGCCGCGCGCCGGTCAGACGGCGGCGGCGCCCGCCTCGGCCGGGGACCCGGACGGCCCGCGCGGCAGGGTCAGGACGGCCAGGAACCCGAGGACCGCCACCGCCGCGAAGAAGTAGAAGCCCCACGGGTGGCCCACGCCCGACGCCACCAGCGCCCCGGTGATCGACGGGCCGACGATGGAGCCGATCCGCCCGATCCCGGACGCCGAACCCAGCGCCGTACCGCGCACCGGGGCCGGGTAGAAGTGGGTGACGTAGGCGTAGACGAGGACCTGCGCCGAGAACACGAACACCCCGGTGAGGAAGATCACCGTGTTGAGCAGGAGGTCGCTGCCGATCCGGAGGCTCAGACACGCCAGCATGGCCACGGAGACGGCGAACCAGCCCAGGGTGGTGCCCTTGATGCCCCTGCGGTCGGCCACGTAGCCGCCCAGGACCAGTCCGGCCACACCTCCGGCGTTGAGCACCAGCAGCTGGGTGACGGCGGTGGGGACCGGGTATCCGGCGTCGTTCATCAGCTTCGGCAGCCAGGTGTTCAGGCCGTACACCAGCAGCAGGCCCATGAACGAGGCGACCCAGACGCCGATGCCCGCGCGCAGGTAGGCCGGCTTGAGCAGCTCGGTGAACGGCACCCGGCGCGCGCCCTCCCGCCGGGACCGGACGAACGCCTCCGACTCCGGCAGCCGGAACCACTGCACGGCGGCCACGACCAGGCCCACCGCGCCGAGGACGTAGAACAGGGACTCCCAGTGGTCGCCGACCCGCAGGGCCAGCAACGAGGTGATCACGGCGCCGGTGTGGTAGCCGGTCATCGTCAGGGTGCTGGCCCGCGCGCGGCGGTGGACCGGCATGTGCTCGGCCATCATCGTCAGCGACACCGGCATGCAGGCGCCGAGGCCCAGACCGGCGAGCAGGCGCAGCGCGGCGAACATCGCGACCGAGTCGGCCAGCGGCACCAGCAGGGTGAGGACCGAGAACACCACGACCGAGCCGATCAGCAGGAGGCGGCGTCCCAGCCGGTCGGCCAGCGGCCCGACGCAGACGGCGCCGATGGCCACCCCGACGAGCGAGAGCGTCGCGATGGTGGTCGCGTCGCCCGTGGTCATGCCGAGGTGATGGGTCTTGAGCAGGGTGGGGATGATCGCGCCGAGGACGACGAGGTCGTATCCCTCCAGCAGGACGGTGGTCCAGCACAGGACCACGGTCCAGGCGCTGCTCCCGGTACCGGCGGACCGCGCGGGCGCGCCGGGGGTGGTGGCGGAGGCCATGGTGACATTCCCCCCAGGGGCGGGTGTGTGGAGCGGGTCCGGACCGGCCGGACCCGCCGGGCCGGTCAGAACGGGTAGTCGGCGATGTCGGGGCGGACCGTCACCCACTGGGTCTCGGTGAACGCCTCCACGTTGGCCGCGGCGCCGCCGAACCGGGAACCGGTGCCGGACGCCTTGACCCCGCCGAACGGGGCGTTGGGCTCGTCGTTCACCGTCTGCTCGTTGATGTGGATCTTTCCGGACTCGATCCGGTCCGCGAGCCGCATCGCCGTGCCGACGTCGCCGAGGATGCCGACGGACAGGCCGTACTCGCAGTCGTCGACGATCCGGGCCGCCTCGTCGAGGGTGGAGAAGCCGAGGACGGGGGCGACCGGGCCGAAGATCTCCTCGCGCCAGGCGGGCATGGCGGTGGTGACCCCGCTGAGCACGGTGGGGCGGTAGCAGGCGCCCTCGGCCCTGCCGCCCGCGGCTATCCGGGCGCCCGCCGCCACGCTGTCGGCGACGATGCCGTGCACCCGGTCGAGCTGGCGCCGGTCGATGATCGGGCCGAGCGCCACGTCCTCGCGCGCCGGGTCGCCCACCGGCAGCGCCTCGGCCTTCGCCGCGAGCAGGGCCGTGTACTCCTCCAGCAGCGACTCGTGCACGATGTGGCGGCCGGTGGTCATGCAGATCTGGCCCTGGTGCAGATAGGTGCCGAAGGCGCCCGCCGAGGCCGCCTTGCGGACGTCCGCGCCCTCCAGCACGACCAGCGCGTTGTTGCCGCCCAGCTCCAGATGGGCCCGCTTCAGCAGCCGTCCGGCCCGCTCGCCGATGGCGCGGCCGACCGGGGTGGAGCCGGTGAACGACACCACCCGCACCTCGGGCGCCTCGACGACGGCCTGTCCGACCGCGCCGTCGCCCGGCAGCAGGTGCAGCAGCCCGGAGGGCAGCCCGGCCTCCTCGAAGATCCGGGCGATGACCACGCCGCCGCTCACCGCGGTGCGGGGGTCGGGCTTGAGCAGCACGGCGTTGCCGAGGGCCAGGGCCGGGGCGACCGAGCGCAGGGCCAGGATGAGCGGGAAGTTGAACGGGGCGATCACGCTGACCACACCGGCCGGGCGGCGGCGGGCCAGCGACCAGCGGGCCTCCTCCGAGGTGAGCACCTCGCCCTGCGGATGCGTGGGCAGGCCCGCGCACTCGAAGCACTCGCCGATCGCGAGCCCCGCCTCGAAGGCGGCCTTCGCGCGCACCGAACCCGCCTCGCGGACCAGCCACTCCTCGATCTCGCCGGCGTGCTCGGTGAACAGCTCGCCCGCCCTGCGCAGCACGGCCGCGCGGCGCTGCGGGGAGGTCGCCGCCCACGCGCGCTGCGCCTCGGCGGCGCGGGCGGCCGCCCGGTTCACGTCGTCCGCGGTGGCCATGCCCACCGCGGCGAGCCGGTCACCGGTCGCCGGTTCGACGACCGGGTGCCGGACGGGGGAGTCGTGCCAGCCGTCGCTGAGGAACTTCCCGTCCCAGACCTCGCTGTCCAGGAATGTCATGATGTGCCCTTTCCTCGGGTGGTCAAAGTCACCGGTCGCCGGGTGTGCCGTGCGTCGCGCGCCGCGTCGGGCGCCCGGGGCCCGCCTGTCGTATGCCCGCGGGCGTGTGCCGTGCGACGGGGCCGGTCTGCGCGGTGTCCGCGGCGTGTGCCGCGCGAGCCGCGTGAGTCGTGGGGTGGGGGTGTGAGGGGATGTGGGGGTGGGGTCCTGCGGGGGGTGCGGCGGGGCGGGCCGGTCCTCGTGGCGGGCCGGTGCGCCGCCCCGCCGGAGCGGGTTCAGGAGGGGCTGGTCAGGGCGGTGTCGACCTGGATCAGACGCGGGCCGTCCACCGGCCGCGCCAGCTCCGCGCGCAGCTCCTCGGCACCGCCGACGTGCCGGGCGGCGACGCCGTAGCCCTCGGCGATGCGGGTGAAGTCCAGCCCGGGGATGTCCAGCCCCGGCGCGTCCGCCACGCCGAGCAGTCCGCTGAACCAGCGCAGCGCCCCGTACGTGCCGTTGCGGAGCAGGACGACGGTCAGCGGGACACGGTGCTGGGCGGCCGTCCACAGGGCGGTGATGCCGTAGTTGGCCGAGCCGTCGCCGATCACGCCGACGACCGGGCGGTCGGGCCGCCCCATGGCCACCCCCACCGCGCCGGGCAGGCCGAAGCCGAGCCCGCCGGCCGCGGGGAAGTAGTATGAGCCGGGGCGGCGCAGGTCCATCTGGCGCCACCAGGCGCCGGTGGTCGAGGTGGACTCCACGACGTACGCGGTGTCCTCGGGCGACTCGTCGCGCAGGGCGGCGAACACCTGCTCCGGGTGGAGCGCGGGGCCCTCCGCGGCCGCCGGTTCGGGCACCGGCCGGTGCGGGCCGGCGGGGGTCCCGGGCTCCCCGAGCGCGTCCAGCAGCAGGGCGATGACCTCGCCCGGGTCCGCGACCAGCGCCTCGCCCATCGGCGCCCGCGCGGCGGCCGGGGCGTCCCCGGTCACCTGGACGAGCCGGGTGCCCTCCGGCAGGTACCGGCCCGGCAGGTACTCGTGGTAGCGGAAGACCGGGGCGCCCAGCACCAGCACCAGGTCGTGGCCCTCGAACGCCTCGGACACCGGCGCGATCCCGGCCGGCAGCACCCCCCGGAACAGCGGGTGCCGGTTGGGGAACGGCAGCCGGAACTGCGACGGGGCCGCCCAGACCGGCCCGCCGAGGCGCTCCGCCAGCCGGACCGCCTCGTCGAACAGACCGGCCGAGTCGATGTCCCCGCCCAGCACCAGGGCGGGCCGCCGCGCCCCGGTCACCCGCTCGACGAGCCACCGGGCCTGGTCGGCGCCCGGCGCGGCGGCGCGGTGCACCCGCCGGTCGAGCACGGCGGACGCGTTGGCGTCGGCCTCGGCGTCCCAGTCGTCGTACGGGACCGAGAGATAGGTCGGGCGGCGCTGGAGTTCGGCCTCGAAGACGGCCTGGGCGAGGGCGCGCGGCACGTCCCCGGCGCACGCCGGTTCCGCCGCCCAGCCGACCAGCGGCTTCATCAGCGAGGGCGCGTCGACGCTGGCCAGGTTGGCCTCCGGACCGATGGCGGACCGCACCTGCTGCCCGGCCACGACCACCAGCGGGGTGCGGGAGGCCACCGCGTTGGTCAGCGCGCCCATCGCGTTGCCCGAGCCCGAGGCCGCGTGCAGGTTGACCAGCACCGGCCGTCCGGTGGCCTGGGCGAATCCGTCCGCCATGCCGACCACGGCGCCCTCGTGCAGACCGAGGACGTAGCGGAACCCGTCGGGCAGGCCGGTGAGGAACGGCAGTTCGTTGGAGCCCGGGTTGCCGAAGACGGTGGTCAGTCCCTGGCGCTCCAGGAACTCGTGGGAGACACGGCGCACGGATGGCACGGAGGTTCCTTTCGGTCGGTGCCGGACACGCTAGGCACCCGTGCGACATGCGCACCAATAAATGTTTCGGCGCGCCGGTATAGAGACCGTCGATATCGAGCCGTGTGTGTCCGGATATAGTCCGTCGTCATGGGCACCTTCGACCTGAATCTGGCCCGTGTGTTCGTCCTGCTGTACGAGACCGGCAGCGTCACGGCCACCGCCGAGACCCTCCACGTCACCCAGCCCACCGTCAGCTACAGCCTGGGCAAGCTCCGCCGCCACTTCGACGACGAGCTGTTCCGCCGCACCGGGCGAGGGCTGACGGCGACCGCCGACGCCCGGCGGCTGTACGAGCCGCTGCGGCGGGCCCTGGCGGAGATCGACGGTGCGGTGCGGCAGGCGGACACCTTCGACCCGGCGGCCATGTCGGGCCGCTTCACCATCGCCCTGTCCGATCTCGGGGAGGCGACCCTGCTGCCGAGGCTGCTGGCCGCGGCGCGCGAGCTGGCACCGGGGGTGTCGTTCACGGTGCGGCCGTTCGACGTGGAGGACGCCGAGGGGCACCTGCGGAACGGCGACCTCGACGCGTTCGTGGCCACTCCGGTGCTCACCTCGCACCGGATGGTGCGCATCCCGCTGTTCCAGGAGCGCTACGTGCTGATGGTGGCCGCGGACCACCCCCGCATCCGGGGCGGCGCGGTCACCCTGGACGACCTCGCGGCCGAGCACCACGCGACGGTCTTCGGGCCGAGCGGCCACGTCGCCCCGCGCGCGGTGCTGGCCATGCACGGCCTGCTGGAACGGGTGGCCGTCGACGCCACCCGGTTCTCCATGCTGCCCTATCTGCTGGAGCAGACCGATCTGGTCGCGATCGTCCCCGAGTACGTGGGGGAGGTCTTCACCGTCTCCCACCGGGTGCGCCTGGTACGGCTGCCGTTCGAGACGGAGCCGATCGAAGTGGCCCTGTACGCCCGGCACGAGAGCTCGCGCAGCCCGGCGCAGCGGTGGCTGGTGCGGTTCATGGCGCGCGTGCTGGGCGAGCAGGTCAGCCCGGCGCAGTTGCCCCCCGGCCCGGCGGCCCGCTGACCGGCCCGCCGGACCACCGTCCGGACCGGCGGTTACGCCTTGCGGGCGACGCCGCCGAACATGGCGACCTCGGCGGGCGGTTCGGTCCCGGTCTCCCCGGGGCGCCAGCGGTTGCAGGAGACCACGCCGGGCTCCAGCAGCTCCAGCCCGTCGAAGAACCGGCCGACCGCCTCCGGGGTGCGCTGGGTCAGCTTCGGGGTGCCGTGCTCGTTCCAGAAGGCCACCGCCGCGTCCACGTCCGGCATGTCCGGCCGGGTGACGGTGTGGGACAGCACCAGATGGCTGCCCGGGGGCAGCGCGTCCAGCAGCCGCCGCACCAGCCCGTACGCCTCCCCGTCGTCCCCGACGAAGATGACCACCCCGAGCAGGATCAGCGCCACGGGCTCGCTCAGGTCGAGGGTGCGCTCGGCGTGCTCCATGATGGCGCCGACGTTGCGCAGGTCCTCGTCGAGGTAGTCGGTGCGGCCCTCCGGCGCGCTGGTGAGCAGCGCCGCCGCGTGGGCCAGGACGATCGGGTCGTTGTCGACGTAGACGATCCGGGACTCGGGCGCGAGGCGCTGGGCCACCTCGTGGGTGTTGTCGGCCGAGGGCAGCCCGGTGCCGATGTCGAGGAACTGCCGGATGCCGCACTCCGTGACCAGATGGCGCACCGCCCGGCCGAGGAAGCGGCGGTCCGCGAGCGCGTACTCCCCGATGCCCGGGTGCAGGGCGCGGATGCGGTCCCCGGCCTCCTGGTCGACGGGGTAGTTGTCCTTGCCCCCCAGCCAGTAGTTCCAGATGCGGGCGGTGTGCGGCTGGTCGGTCCTGATCCGGTGACGCAGCTCGCCCGGGACGGTCGGCTCGGCCATGGTGCGGTCCTCCGATGCGGGTGATGGTCGCTCAGAAGCCAACGTAGCGGCGGAAGTTGATGTCGACGACGGCGGGGGTGCCCCGGAACGGCCGGCGCGCGGGACCCGCGGTGCCGACGGGTACCGGTCCGGCCGTCCTCCCGCGGAGGGTTCCCGCCACGCGCCGTCCGCGCGGCGGTCTCCGGGGCCCGAAGGGGGTGGTCGTCGTGGAGCGGAGAAGGCGTCACTCCCCTTCGCGGGCAGGGTGGTTGCTCTGTTCCGCCCCGGACCCGGGATGCCGGACGGGGGAGGCGGGCGACCGGGGGAGGGCCGGGGCGCCGTCCGCCCGGGGCACCGGGAGGGCGCGCCGCGACGAGCGGGCGTAGGCCCGTACCTTCTCCGGCGCCAGCAGCCAGAAGAGGCGGTCGATGCCGTCCGCCGCCACCGTCACGCCGAGCACCCCGACGACCGTCCCGTCCCGCAGGATCAGCGCCCCGGGCAGCCCGTTGACCTCCGCCGGGCGGAACGCGGCGCCCGGCAGCATCTCCGGCAGGAAGCCGCTGATCCGTGCCACCCGCCCGGGGCCCGAGACCGGCACCCGGGCCACGCCCCGCATACCGTTGCCGTCCGCGTGGGCGACCACTGCGGCCGACAGCACCTCCTCCAGCGCGTCCGTGTCCCCGTTCCCGGCCGCGGCGAGGAAGGCCGCCAGCAGCCGCCGGTGCTCCCCGGTGTCCACCGGGGACCGCCGCTCGGCGGCCAGCCGCCCGCGGGCCCGGCTGACGATCCGGCGGACGTTCACCGGGGTCAGCTCCAGTACGGCGGCGATCTCCTCGTACGGGTACGCGAACGCCTCGCGCAGCACGTACGCCGCCCGCTGCACCGGGGTGAGCTTCTGCAGCACCACCAGGACCGCCAGCTCCACCGCCTCCCGGCGCTCCGCCCCGATCTGCGGATCGACGCCCGTGTCGACCGGCTCCGGCAGCCACGGCCCCACGTAGGACTCCCGGCGCACCCGCGCCGAGCGGGCCACGTCCACGGCCCGCCGGGTCGCCGCCCGCGCCAGGTACGCCTCCGGCTCCCGCACCCGGTCGCGGTCGGCGCCCTGCCACCGCAGCCAGACGTCCTGCACCACGTCCTCCGCCTCGGCGACGCTGCCCAGCACCCGGTACGCGATGCCGAACAGGCGCGGCCGGGCACGGGTGAAGACCTCCGCCGCCGGGCCGAGGGGATCTCCGGTCGCCGGGGTGTCCATGGCTGCGCCGCCTTCCGGGAGGACGGCGCGGGGGTGGGGGCGGCCCCGGCGCGCCGCGGCCCGGGGCCCGCCCCCAGTCTTCCAGAACCGCGCGGCCCGACCGGCCCGGTACCGCCCGTCCGGGCGGAACCCCGCGTGTTTGCCGACCCGTTGAGGGGCAAGGCGGGAGCCATGAGCGATGCGAACAAGGACATGGGCAAGGACATGAACAAGGACACCGGAAAGAAGCCCGCCACCGCCCGGGGCGCCGGGAGCGCGGCCCGCGACACCGCGAACGGCGCCACCGCGCCCGCCGCCGGGACCGCCAAGTCCGCCGCGCGCACGGCGGAGAGCGCCGCGTCCGGGACCGCCGGGACCGTCGGGGCCGCCGCGGACGCCGTCGGCGCCGCCGCCAAGGGTGCCGAGGCGGGCCGCCGGGCCGTCGCCGCCACCTCGGACCAGGTCGCGGCCACCGCCCGGACCGCCTGGACCGTCATCGCGCAGCGCAAGCTCGTCGCCGCGGGCGTGGGAGCGGGACTGACCGCGCTGAGCGCCGCCTCGTACGCGGTGGGGCGCCGCGCCGCCCGCACCCCGCAGGGCCCCCTCACCCGCGCCACGGGCGGCCGCATCTGACACCCGGCCGCCCGCACCGCGCCCGCCGCGACCGCGCGCCGCGCTCCCCGCGACCGCGCGCCGCGCTCCCCGCGACCGCGCGCCGCGCTCCCCGCGACCGCGCGCCGCGCTCCCCGCGACCGCGCGCCGCGCTCCGGGACCGCGCCGCGCGGCCGGCGCGGCGGACGGCGCGGCGTGCCGGGCGGCGTGATCGCGCCACGCCCCGGCCCGCCGCGCCCGCTCCCGCCGGTGACGGGGGAAGATGGCCCCGACGCGATGCGTGACCGACGCGGAGGAGTGGGCGCATGCAGCACGACCGAGCCGGCCGCCCGGCCGGACCCGACGACCTGATCGACGTCGCCCGCCTGGTGACGGCGTACTACACGCTGCGCCCGGACCCCGCCGAGCCCGCGCAACGCGTGGCGTTCGGCACGTCCGGGCACCGCGGTTCGTCCCTCGCGGCGGCGTTCAACGACGACCACATCGCCGCCACCAGCCAGGCCATCTGCGAGTACCGCGCCGACCGGGGCACCGACGGCCCCCTGTTTCTCGGCGCCGACACCCACGCGCTGTCCGAGCCCGCGCGGGCCACCGCGCTGGAGGTGTTCGCCGCCAACGACGTGACCGTCCTCATCGACACCGCCGACGGCCACACCCCCACCCCCGCGGTGTCGCACGCCGTCCTCACCCACAACCGGGGCCGCGCCACCGGCCTCGCCGACGGCGTGGTGGTCACCCCCTCGCACAACCCGCCCGCCGACGGCGGCTTCAAGTACAACCCGACGCACGGCGGCCCCGCCGGATCGGACGCCACCTCCTGGATCCAGGACCGCGCCAACGACATCATCGCCGCGGGCCTGAAGGACGTCCGCCGCCTTCCGTACGCCAAGGCGCTCGCCGCGCCCGGAACCGGCCGGTACGACTTCCTCGGCCGGTACGTCACCGACCTGCCGAGCGCCCTCGACCTGGACGCGATCCGGTCCGCCGGTATCCGCATCGGCGCCGATCCGCTGGGCGGCGCCTCCGTCGCGTACTGGGGCCGCATCGCCGAGCAGCACCGCCTCGACCTGACCGTCGTCAACCCGCTCACCGACCCCACCTGGCGGTTCATGACCCTGGACTGGGACGGCAGGATCCGCATGGACTGCTCCTCCCCGCACGCCATGGCCTCCCTGATCGAGCGCAGCGGGCGCTTCACCATCGCCACCGGCAACGACGCCGACGCCGACCGGCACGGCATCGTCACCCCCGACGGCGGACTGATGAACCCCAACCACTACCTCGCCGCCGCCATCGCCCACCTCTTCGCCCACCGCCCCGACTGGCCGTCCGGGGCGGGCATCGGCAAGACCCTGGTCTCCTCCGGCATGATCGACCGCGTCGCCGCCGACCTCGGCCGACCGCTGGTCGAGGTCCCGGTGGGCTTCAAGTGGTTCGTGCCGGGACTGGCCGACGGCACCCTCGGCTTCGGCGGCGAGGAGTCCGCCGGCGCCTCCTTCCTGCGCCGGGACGGCTCGGTGTGGACCACCGACAAGGACGGCATCCTGCTGGCCCTGCTCGCCTCCGAGATCACCGCTGTCACCGGCCGGACCCCCTCCGAGCACTACACCGCGCTCACCGCCCGCTTCGGGGAACCCGCCTACGCCCGCGTCGACGCCCCCGCCACCCGGGAGGAGAAGGCCCGCCTGGCCGCGCTCTCCCCGGCCGGGGTCACCGCCGGGACCCTCGCCGGGGAACCGGTCACCGCGGTCCTCACCCGGGCCCCGGGCAACGACGCGCCCATCGGCGGCATCAAGGTGACCACCGAGAACGCGTGGTTCGCGGCCCGGCCGTCCGGCACCGAGGACGTGTACAAGATCTACGCCGAGTCGTTCCGCGGCCCGGACCACCTGCGGCAGGTGCAGGAGGAGGCGAAGCAGGTGGTCCTCGGCGCGCTCACCGCCTGACCCGCGCCGCCCCAGGAGAGCCCGGCGGTCCGCCGTACGGGCGGGCCGCCCACCGGGGTGCGCGGAGCACCGGCGTCCGCGGAGCACCGGCTCGGGCGGCCCATGGGCGAGGACCGGTGGGCGGCTCCCGGAGGGCACGGCGTCGAGCGGGAGACGCCCTCCGGACGGGTCCCGGGCGCCGCCGGGCATCCCCGGCGCCCCGGCACTCCCGCTCGGGGAGGCCGGGCCCGCGTCCCGGTTCCGCGGCGCCCTCCGGCGGGCCCGGCGCGGGCGTCGGCGGCCGGTGCGGGACGTCCCGCACGGGCGGATGCCCGTCGGGAACGGGCGCCCGGTAATGCGTGTGCGGCGGGCCGCCC
This sequence comes from Streptomyces sp. NPDC107521, assembly GCF_055598485.1. NCBI lineage: Bacteria > Bacillati > Actinomycetota > Actinomycetes > Kitasatosporales > Streptomycetaceae > Streptomyces > Streptomyces sp. NPDC107521. The sequence goes on along the minus strand of NZ_JBVKAT010000013.1, from coordinate 158,964 downwards.
GGCGTGCCAGGCTTCGCCCGATGGACCGTCAGCTGCTCTCCCTCATCGCCCACGGCGACCACCCGATCGCCGCCCCGCTCGACGACGGGTCGGTGCGCCGCCTGCTGACCCGCGCCCTGCCGCGGGGCGACGAGCGCGTGCTCGACCTCGGCTGCGGCGAAGCCGCCTGGCTGCTGCGTGCCCTCGCCGCGCACCCCGGGGTGCGCGCGGAGGGCGTGGACACCTCCGCCACCGCGCTCGCCCGCGCCGAGCGGGAGGCGGACCGCCTCGGCGTGCGGGACCGGCTGGTCCTCCACCACCGGGACGCCTCCGGGTTCACCGCTCCCCACACCTTCGACCTGGTGCTGTGCGTGGGCGCGGTCCATGCCTTCGGGGGGCTGCCGCAGACCCTCGCGGCGGCCCGCCGCCACCTGGCCCCCGGCGGCCGGGTACTGGTCGGCGACGGCTACTGGGAGGGCGAACCGTCCGCCGGGGCCGTCGCCATGCTCGGCGACCTCGCCGATCTGGCCACCACCCTGGACAGGGTCGTCGCGGAGGGCTGGACGCCCGTCGACGGGCACCTCAGCACCCGCGGCGAACTCGACGCCTACGAGTGGGCCTGGACCGGTTCGCTGGCCGCCTGGGCACTGGACCACCCCGACGATCCCGAGAGCGCCCGGGCCCTCGCCGAGGCCACCGCCCACCGCGAGGGCTGGCTGCGCGTCTACCGGGACGTGTTCGGCTTCGCCTGCCTCACCCTGCGCGAGACGCCCGGCGGCCCCACGGCCCCGGCCGTCTGACCGGCCGCGCCGCCCGCTGCCCCGCACCCCCCTCGTACCGTCCGCCGCGTCCCCCCGCACCGGCACCGCCGCCGACGCGGCCCGTACGCCCCGATGGTCCGCCGGATTCGGGGGTAGACGGGCGGATGTGACGGTCGAGGCTCAGGAAGAGGGCGGATCGGATGAACGGGGCTGTCCGCGACGGCGACCGGCGCGGGGACGCGCCGGCCGGGGTGTCGGCACGGTACGAGGGCGGGCCGGGTGACATCGCCCGGGGCCGGGAGCTGGCCCGGGGCTTTTTGGAACGGCTGCGGGCGACGGGCGGCCCCGCCGTCTCCGACCGCACCGCGGGCATGGTGCAACTGGTCGTCAGCGAGCTGCTGACGAACGCCTGCAAGTACGCGCCCGGCCCGTCCTCCCTCCGTCTCGCCCTGGTCGGCGGACTGGTCGAGATCACCGTGTGGGACAGCGCCCCGGTGGTGCTCCCGGTGCCCGTCGCGCGGGCGGCGGACCCGGGCCGGATCGGCGGACACGGTCTGGAGATCGTCACCGCGCTCTGCCAGAGCCTGCACGTGCGCCGCGCCCCCGTCGGCAAGCGCACCACCGCGCGGTTACGGCTCGTCGACGACGTTCCGGACCCGGCCGCCGGCCGGTGATCCGGGGCACCACCACCCGGGCGCACGGCACCTCGCCGGGCCGGGGCCGGGGTGGCCCGGGAGGCCGGCCGGTCCCGACGGGGCCCGGCGCGGCCGGACGGGGGCGCGGTGGGGCGACCCCGGGGGGCGCACGCCGAGGAGGTGAGGGCGCGGGCCGGGGGTGCGCCGCCCCGACGGGGACGGCCCGTCAGCTGACGGCCCCGCGCGGACTCCCCACCGGTGTCCCGCGAACGGGGAGCCCGTACTCCCGCGGTGTCCCGCGAACGGGCAGCGCTGCTCCCCCGTGGCCCCATGGACGGGGGGAGCCGTACCCCTGCCGGGAGGCCCTAGTGACCTGAGTCAGAGATTCGTCGGCAGATCGCGGCCATCAGCCGGATGCCGTGCGGCCGGCAGGTCCGGCCCGGCCTGCCGACATCCGGCCTCCGGCACGCCGGGCAGCTCGCGAGAACCACCCCAATATCTCTGACTCAGGTCACTAGGACCTCCCGTTTGGATCATGCCGGGCTCGCGGGGTCCGGCCTGATCCAAAGGCAAGACCTAGCCGCGCCGCTCGCCGACCTCCACCAGCCCCGTCTCGTACGCGGCGATCACCGCCTGGGCCCGGTCCCGGACGCCGAGCTTGCCGAAGAGGCCGGTGATGTGGTTCTTCACGGTGGACGCGCTGATGTCCATGGCCCGCGCGATCTCCGTGTTGTCCCGGCCCTCCGCCATCAGCCGCCACACCTCCACCTCGCGCGGGGTCAGCTCCCCCGTCCGCGCGACCGGCGGCAGGGGCCGGGGAGGCGTCCGCACGTAGGCGGCGAGCAGCCGGGTCAGCAGCCGGGGCGCGACCGCGGCCTCACCGGTGTGCACCACCCGGAGCGCCGCCACCAGTTCCTCCGGGGAGATGTCCTTGGGCAGGAACCCCGAGGCGCCCGCGCGCAGCGCCGCCACCACGTACTCGTCCAGGTCGAAGGTGCTCAGGGCCAGCACCCGGCACTCCGGCACCTCGCGGGCGAGCCGGGCGGTGGCGGCGACCCCGTCCAGCACCGGCATCCGGATGTCCATGACGACGGTGTCGGGCCGCAGCCGCCGCGCCAGCTCCACCGCCTCCTCGCCGTTCCCGGCCTCGCCGACCACCTCGAAGCCCGGGTCCGGCGTGAGGATCAGCGCCAGCCCGCGCCGCACCAGCGGCTGGTCGTCCGCGATCAGCACCCGGATCGGCCGCCCGCCCCCGGCCCCGTTCGCGCCCGCGTCCGCCATCCGCCCCGTTCCCTCCGCCGTGCCGCTCATCGCAGCGCCCCCTCGTCGGCCGTCAGCGGGAGCCGGGCGGCCACCCGGTACCCGCCCGTGTCCAGCGGCCCGGCCGTCAGCGTCCCGCCGAGCAGCACGGCCCGTTCCCGCATGCCGACCAGACCGTAGCCGGAACCCTCCGCCGCCGCCGCGCCGGCCCCGCCCTCGCCGCCCGTCCCGTCGTCGGTCACCGTCACCGCCACCCCGTCCGGCTCGTAGCACAGCACCACCGAGGCCGTCGCCCCGCCCGCGTGCCTGCGCGCGTTGGTCAGCGCCTCCTGGACGATCCGGAACACCGCCAGCCCCACGCTCGGCGGCAGCGGGCGCGGCTCGCCCCGCACCTCCAGTCCGGTGGGCAGACCGGCCCGGCGGGACGCGGCGACGATCCGTTCCAGATCGCCCTCGCCGGGCTGCGGCTCGGTCGGCTCCTCCTCCGTCTCGTCCCCGGCGCGCAGCACGTCCAGCAACTGCCGCATCTCCCGCAGCGCCATCCGCCCCGCCCCCTCCAGGGTGATCAGGGCCTCCCGGGCCACCTCCGGCTCGCGGGTCAGGTTCGCGCGGGCGCCCCCGGACATGAGCTGCATGGTGGTGATGTGGTGCGCCACGATGTCGTGCAGCTCCCGGGCGATGCGGCGCCGCTCCGCGGCCACCGCCCGGTCCGCCATCAGCCGCCGGTTGGTCTCGATGTCCCGCTGCCAGTGGGACATCACGGTCGCCGCGACCACCACCACGATCCCGGCCACCCCGGTGCTCACCAGATAGAGCACCGGAGGCTCCGACTCCGAGGACCGGCTCGCCATCGGCAGCGCCACGCACACCAGCAGCGAGACCGCGGTCACCCGGGGCGCCAGATGCCGCGCGACGGTGTACAGCGCCACCCCCACCGACAGGCTGAAGTGCGGCGGCATCGGCACGGTGAAGTCCAGCACCAGGCCGATCAGCAGCACCGCCGCCAGCGTCCGCAGCGGAGCGCGCCTGCGCACCAGCAGCGGCAGCGTCGCCAGCGCCACCAGCACGCATCCGGCCACCGGGACGTGCCCCAGGTCGAGCTGGGAGTTCAGCCCGAACCCCAGCAGGTCCACCACCGCGGCACCGGCCGTGACGAGGACGTCGTTGCGGGTCCAGGGCGCGGTGCGCCCGCCGCCCGGCCGGGACCCCTCGGTCCCGGCGCCACGGGGCGTGCTCGCCATTCCGGTCCTCTCCTCGTGCCGTCGGCCGTCCCTCCCGGGCCGCCCGCCGTCCTGGTTCCCCCGCCGCCCCGGAGCGTCCGACGCTCGGGCCGGTGCCGGTGCCGGTGCCGGTGCCGGTGCCGGTGCCGGTGTCCGTGCCCGCTGTCCGCTCGGGTCCGCGCGGGCCGGGGCGGTCCGCCGGGTCCTCCAGTCTCGCACCGGGCGGAGCGCGCCGACCGGGACCCGGGGCCGATCCCCCTCTGGGAGCAGGGTCCCAGACCGCGCTCCCGGGCGGCCCCCGCTCCCGGTCCGGTTCTCGTTCCGTGCTCGGAGGAATCCGGGTCCGGCCGCTGATGTGCTGGAGGGGTGCCGGTGACCCGGCCCACCACCCACCGACGGAGGACGACGTGATCCGCGCCCTGACCGGGCTCTCCACCCGACACCCCTGGAAGACCATCGCCGTGTGGACGGTGGTGGGAATCCTGCTCACCCTGGCCGGCCAGGCACTGGTCTTCCGGGCCACCGAGTCGCAGACCGGCGGCTTCCTGCCCTCCACCTACGACTCGGCGGCGGCGCTGAGGACCGCCGAGGAGCGGTTCGGCGTCGATCCGGACGCCAACACGGTGGTCGTCCTCGTCGCCCGCGAGGACGGCGAGCCCCTCACCGACGCCGACCAGCGGCGCGTCGAGACCGTCGCCGGCACGCTGGGCGAGCGCCGCGTGACGATGCCGCGGGACCAGCGGGAGGGTCCCTCCTTCCTGGCCGAGGACTACTCGCAGACGCCCCGCACCGCCCCGGCCATGGTCGCCCCCGACCGCGGCTTCGAGCTGATCTCCGTCCAGCTCACCGGCAACACCACCGACCCCGGCATGCACGACCTGTACCGCGCCTTCCGCGACACGGCCCGGGCCGACTTCGCCGCGGAGGGCATGCGCACCGGATTCACCGGCGGCCTCGCGGACATGGCCGACACCACGGAGGCGGGGGAGACCACCTCCAAGGTCGTCGGCCTGGTGATGCTCGGCCTGATCGTGCTGATCAACATCCTGGTGTTCCGCAGCCTCCTGGCCGCCTTCGTGCCCCTGCTCGCGGTCAGCGTCATCGGCGGCGCCGCGGCCGGCGTGGTCGTCTCCGCCTCCCTGCTCACCGGGATCAGGCTCGACCCCTCCACCCCCAGCCTCATCGGGGTCGTCCTCATCGGCATCGGCGTCGACTACTTCCTCTTCCTCCTCTTCCGCTTCCGCGAGGAGCTGCGGGCCGGCCCCGACCGCCCGGCGCGCGTCGTGGCCCGCGAGGTCAGCGCCCGGGTCGGCACCGCGATCACCTCCGCCGCCCTGACCATCGTGGCCGCCTTCGCCACCCTCGGGATCGCCACGTTCGGGCAGTTCCGGGTGCTCGGCCCGGCCGTCGCCCTGTCCGTGCTGGTGATGCTGCTGGCCAGCCTCACCTTCATGCCCGCCCTGCTCACGGTCTGCGGACGCCGGATGTTCTGGCCCTCCCGCTCCCTCACCGGCGCCCCGCGCCCCGGCCCGTCCGCCCGCGCGGGCGAGCTGATCGTCCGCCGCCCGTTCGCCGCGCTGCTCCTCTGCGTCGCCCTGCTCGGCGCGCTCGCCGCCGGTCTCAGCGGCATCCGCATGGACTTCGGCCAGACCTCCGGGGACTCCGGCACCCCGGCCGCCGCCACCGCGGCCGAGATCGCCCGCGCCCTGCCCGCCGGGGTGTCCGACCCCGCCACCGTCTACGTCACCGCCGACCGGGGCGGCACCCTGGCGGCCGACGCGCTCCGCCCGCTGTCCACCGCGCTCGCCCGGGTCGACGGCGTCGGCAGTGTGGCCGATCCGGTGCTCAGCGAGGACCGCTCCGCCGCCCGCGTCGACCTCTACCTCGACGCCGACTCCGCCACCCAGAAGGCCCGCGACCTCGTCTCCGGACCCGTGCGGGACACGGTGGCCGCGCACACGCCCGAGGGCACCGAGGCCCACGTCGGCGGCACGGCCGCGATCTTCGCGGACATCTCCACCGCCGTCGACCACGACCTGCGGATCGTGTTCCCGGTCGCCGCCGCGCTGATCTCCCTGATCCTGCTCCTCCTGCTGCGCAGCCTGCTGGCACCCGCCGTCCTGATGATCGCCGTGGGAATGTGCTTCGCGGCCACGCTCGGCGCCTCCGCGCTCTTCTTCCAGCACCTCAAGGGCGAACCGGGCGTCAACTTCGTCCTCCCGCTGGTGCTGTTCCTGTTCGTGGTCGCCCTCGGCACCGACTACAACATCCTCATCAGCGACCGCATCCGCGAGGAGATGGCCCGACCCGGACCGGCCCGCGCCGCCGTGGCCCGCGCGGTCCGGCACACCGCGCCCGCCATCGCCACGGCCGGGATCGTGCTCGCCGCCTCCTTCGGCAGCCTGGCCGTCAACGCGGCCCCGGCCACCCAGCAGATCGGCTTCGCCACGGCCCTCGGCATCATGCTCTCGGCGTTCGTCCTGTCCATCGTGCTGGTCCCCGCGACCGCCGCGCTGCTCGGCCGCGGCATCTGGTGGCCGGTCCGCCCCGGCCGCGACGGCCGCCGGCCGGGGCAGACCGCCCCGGCCCGCCCGGACCGGGAGAGCGTGCCCGTCCCCTGACCCGTCGGCACCGGGCGGCCGGACCCGGGCGCGGCAACCCGGCCGCCCTCCTTCCCGGCCCGCCCCGGGTTCCGGCCCGCGCCCCGCCCTTCCCACGGTCCCGGCACCACCGCCCCACCGGTGCCGGGACCGCCGCGTCCCCCGGCACCGGACGCCGTGTCACCCGGGCGGGGCACGGCGCCCGGCCCGGTCCGGCGAGCCGTTCACCCGCGTGAGCGCCCCGAGTGGTGCGGGCCCCGGTGGTGACTGACGGTGATTCACGTCGGTCCCGGGTCCCCAAGCTGACGAAGAACCAGCTGCCCGGGCCGGTACGGAAGGACATCTCAGATGCGTTCTACTCGTACGTTCCTGGTCACAGCGGCGGCCGCGGCCGCCCTGGCGATCGGCACGCCCGGCGCCCACGCGGCGTCCGGCGGTGACTGGGACAACGGCGGCTCCGACTCCTCGCACAGCGTGGAGCGCGGCGACAACGGCGGACACGAGAGCCCTCACGGTGGTGTGCACGCGGGTGGCGGCGCCCTGTCGCAGGTGAAGGGTGAGTGGGGTGGCGACTCCGGTG
>NZ_JBVKAT010000013.1:126897-151833 GCF_055598485.1 Streptomyces sp. NPDC107521 | reverse complement strand
GGTGAGGAGCGGGGTGAGGAGGGTGCTCGTGGTGAGGAGAACGAGCGGCCCCACGGTGGTGTGCACGCGGGTGGCGGCGCCCTGTCGCAGGTGAAGGGTGAGTGGGGTGGCGACTCCGGTGAGGAGCGGGGTGAGGAGGGTGCTCGTGGTGAGGAGAACGAGCGGCCCCACGGTGGTGTGCACGCGGGTGGCGGCGCCCTGTCGCAGGTGAAGGGCGAGTGGGACGGCGGCTCCGGCGAGGAGCAGGGCGAGAAGTCCTGGGGCGGCGAGAACGAGAAGCCGCGCGGCGGTGTCCACGCGGGCGGCGGCGGTCTGGCCGAGCCCGCCACCACCGCGGGCGGCCTCGCGGTCCTGGCCGTCGCCGCGGCGGGGCTCTACGCGGTGCGGCGACGGAAGTCGGCGCACGGAGCGGCGTAAGCCATGCCGGGCGTGATAGCGACCGGGCCGCCACCGGAAACCACCGTGGCGGCCCGGCTCGCTGTCCCCGGCCCGTCCGACCCGCTGCCCTGCCCTTAGTGAGGTGGTCCCGATGGCAGTCCCCCCTTCCTCCCCCGCCGGTGACGAGACGGCGCCGCCGAGCCAGGGCTCACGCGGCGGCACGACCGTGCTGTGCGTCGTCGCCCTGCTGGTCCTGGCGGTGAGCCTGTTCGGCGGCAACCGCCCGTCCGACGACTCCGCCCGGCCGCCCCGCACCGCGCAGGCCGGCGCCTCCGCGGCGCCCGCTCCCGCCTCCCCGTCCACGGACGTCCCGTCCCGCTCCGCCCCCGTGCGCCTGCTGATCCCCGGCATCTCCGTCGACGCCCCCTTCACCGACCTCGCCCTCGCCCCCGACGGGCAGCTCCAGCCGCCGCCCGCCGACGACACCAACCTCGTCGGCTGGTACGCCAACGGGGTCTCCCCGGGGGAGGTCGGCACCGCGATCGTCGCCGGACACGTCGACACCAAGACCTCCGCCGCCGTCTTCGCCCGCCTCGACCAGCTCGCGCAGGGCGACGCCTTCCAGGTGGAACGCGCCGACGGCCGGACCCTCGCCTTCGTGGTCGACCGCCTGGAGACCTTCGCCAAGGGCGACTTCCCCAGCGACCAGGTGTACGGCGACGCCGACCGGCCCGAGGTGCGACTGATCACCTGCGCCGGCACCTATGACCGCAAGGCCAAGGACTACACGGACAACCTGGTGGTCTTCGCCCACCTGGCCTGAGCCCGCGGCGCGGCCCCCGCCGTGCCGCGCGGGCCGGTCACTCGGGCAACACGCACGACTCGCGCACCCCCTCGGGCGGGCACAGGATCGAGGCACGCTGGCGTCGCATCACCGCGGCCGACGTTCAGTACCGCCCCCGCGAAGGAGATGTGCGCCGCATGACCACCACCTCCACGCCCGCATCCGGGCCCGCGACCCGAACGGCGTCGCACCGTGTCTCCCAGTCCGTCTTCGACGGCTCCCGGCTCCGGGTCGTCCTGCTGGTGGACGTCCACGACGGAGCCCAGCAGCAGTTCCTCGACACCTACGAGCGGCTGCGCAGCCATGTCGAGTCCGTCCCCGGGCACCTCAGCGAGCAGTTGTGCCAGTCGATCGAGAACCCCTCCCAGTGGCTGATCACCAGCGAGTGGGAGAGCGCCCCGCCCTTCCTGAACTGGGTGAGCAGCGAGGAGCACGTGCGGATGGTCAGGCCGCTGCACGGCTGCGTCCGGGACACGCGCTCCCTCCGCTTCCACGTCGTCCGGGAGACGGGAGGCGTCGCGGGCCGGGGCGCCGGGCCGGCGGAGGAGGGCTCCGGCGGGCTCCAGATGTCGCCCCGGATCGGGGACGGGGTCATCCGCCACGCGCTCACCTTCACCGTCCGCCCCGGCAGCGAGGAGGCGGTGGCCGGGATCCTCGCCGGCTACGCCTCGCCCGATCCCCGGGTGGACGACACCACCCGGCTGCACCGGACCTCGCTGTTCCTGCACGGCAACCGCGTGGTGCGGGCCATCGAGGTGCGCGGCGACCTGCTCGCGGCGCTGCGGCACGTGGCCCGCCGGCCCGAGGTGCAGGCCGCGGAGGAGGCGCTCAACCCCCATCTGGAGCAGGACCGTGACCTGGCCGACCCCGAGTCCGCCCGGGTCTTCTACACCCGCGCGGCCCTGCCCGCCGTCCACCATGTGACGGCGGGGGAGGAGGACCCGGGCGCCGAGCGGTACGCGCTCTCCTACCCGGCCCGGCCCGGGCGCGGGATGCGGCTGGCCCGGGTGCTGGCCGAGCGCGACGAGGCGGCGGCGGACGATCCGCGCACCCCGGTGACGTGCAGCACGATCTTCCAGCGCGACGACGTCGTCGTCCGGCTCATCGACGTGCGCGGCGGACTGGACGCCTGCGACCCGGCGGTGGCCCTCGGCCTCCCGGACGCCCGTCAGGTGGCGGAGCTGACCACCCTGCTGGACGGCCCCGACGGCCCCGACGACTCCGGGCCGGAGACGGGACCCGCCGCGGACACCGGCCCGGCGGCCGCCACGGCTCCCGACGCCGCCCTGGCCCGGTCGCTGCGGCTGGCCCGCATGGACCTGGTCACCGACCGGCGCGCGGCCGACGCCTGAGCCCGCGCCGCACCCGGTCCCCGTACGACGGACGGCCGCCGCACCCGAGTCCGCGGTGCGGCGGCCGTCCGTCGTGTCCGTCGGTTCCGGAGCGCGGGCGGACCCGTCAGCCGGGCACCGAGCACTCGAAGGCGTGCAGATACGGGTTGACCGGACGGATGTCCTCGATCATCAGGCCCGCTTCGCGCAGCCGGGCGACCATGCTGTCGGTGGTGTGCTTGGCCCCGCCGACGTTCAGGAGGAGCAGCAGGTCCATGGCGGTGCTGAACCGCATGGACGGCGAGTCGTCGACGAGGTTCTCGATGACGACGACCCGCGCCCCCGCCCCGCCCGCCGCCATGACGTTGCGCAGGGTCCGGCCCGTGCTCTCGTCGTCCCACTCCAGGATGTTCTTGACGATGTACGCGTCCGCGTGGACGGGCACCTCCGTCCGGCAGTCGCCGGGCACGATGCTCACCCGGTCGGCGAGCGCGCCGCCCTCGCGCAGCCGCGGGTCGGCGTTCTCGACCACGCGCGGCAGGTCCAGCAGGCTGCCGCGCATCGCGGGGTACTTCTCCAGCAGGCTGGCGACCACATGGCCCTGGCCGCCGCCGATGTCGGCGACCGAGCGGCTGCCGGACAGGTCCAGGAGGGCCGCCACGTCCTCGGCCGACTGGCGGCTGGAGGTGGTCATGGCGCGGTTGAAGACCTCGGCCGAGGCCGGGGCGTCCTCGTTGAGGTAGGTGAAGAACTCCTTGCCGTACAGGTCCTCGACGACGTTGTGCCCGGTGCGCACGGCCTCGTCGAGCAGCGGCCAGGCGTCCCAGGTCCAGGGCTCGGTGCACCACAGGGTGATGTAGCGCAGGCTGTGCGGGTCGTCCTCGCGCAGCAGCCGCGACATGCCGGTGTGGGAGAAGGTCCCGTCCGGGTTCTCCGCGAAGACGCCGTAGCAGGTGAGGGCGCGCAGCAGCCGCCGCAGCGGGCGGGGTTCGGTCTTCACTGCGGCCGCGAGGTCCTCCACGGCCAGGGGGGTCTCGCCGAGGGCGTCGGCGACACCGAGGCGGGCGGTGGCGCGGAGGGCGGCGGCGCAGGCCGCCCCGAACACGAGCTCCCTCAGCCGCATGGGCGCGGGCGGTGCCGTCTGTGCGGTCGTCATGTGCCGCTGTCCTTCCTTCGTCGGTCCACGGTGGGCTACGGGCGGCCGGTCAGCACAGCCCGGCGGGCCGGGAGGCGCCGCAGGTGTTGCCGGTGAACGTGTTGGCGCGCGGGGTCTCCGTGTCCACGAGGTCCGCGGGGGAGTTGCCGCTCAGCCGGTTGCCGCTGATCTCGTTGCGCTCGCCGGTGACGCCGACGAAGCTCTTGAACAGGACGACCCCGCCCGACAGCGGGGAGGCGCCGGCGTTGTCCTCGACCCGGTTGTCCGCGACCAGGACCTTCTCGGTGCCGGTCAGGACGATGCCGGTGCCCTGCAGGGCGGGCAGCCGGTCGGTCGCGGGACAGGACTTGTTGTTCGCCCGGACGTGGTTGCCGCGGACGGCGAGGTCGCCCGCCTTGGGGGCGTTCTCGTCGCCGACCACGAAGACGCCCGCGCAGTTGCCGGTGACGAGGTTGTCCTCGACGGCCAGACCGCGCAGACGGCGGACGGTGACGCCGATGCGGTTGTCCTCGACCCGGTTGCCCTCGACCACCGTGCCCCGGGTGTCCTGGGCGCCCTCCTCGGCCTTGATCGTGTTGGCGAGGAAGATCCCGGCGTCCCCGTTGGAGCGGGCGGTGTTGCCGCGGACGACGGCGCGCACGGAGCGCTCCTGGGCGATGCCCCAGACGCCGTTCCCCTCGGCCGTCACCCCGCGCACGGTGAGGTGGTCGGTGGCCGTGGCGAACACGCCGGCACGGGTGAAGCCGGTGACGGTCAGGGAGGCGACGGTGACGTCCTCGACGTTCGCGTCCCCGGTGCCGCCGACGCAGATCCCGTCGCCGGCCGCGGAGCAGGCGTCGGCGGGGTCCCGCTGCGGATCCGGCCTGATGACGGTGTGCCGGCCGGCGCCGCGCAGGGTGAGTCCGGGCGTGCTCACCGTGACGCTCCCGTAGTGGGTGCCGGGGGTCAGGAGGACGGTGTCGCCGGGGCGGGCCGCGTCCACGGCCCGCTGGACCGACTGGCCCGGCCGGACCACATGGGTGGTGCGACCGGCGGAGGCGGGGGCCGCGCCGAGCCCCGTTCCGATGATCGTCGCGGTGCACACCAGGTACACCATTCGGCATTTCTTCATATTGCGCACGGTATGTCGGAAAGGCGAGTGCCCGGGGCCGATCGGCCATCCGTCGGCGTGTCATCCCCGGCCACCGCCAACGCCGTTGGGGCGCACGGTCCTTGCCCACGCCCGTGCGTGTCCGGGGCGGCGCGGGGCAGACGCCGGGTGAATTTCCACCCGGCTCGCCGAGGAGGCCCTACCGCCGTGACCGTGCCCGAGTACCGGACCCGCCGCATGCCCGCCGGGCGCCGTTTCGACCTGCGCGCGACCGCCATGTTCTTCGCGCTGGCCGCCGCCGGTCTGGTCCTCGTCGGCCTGGTGGCGCGGACGGCGCTCGGGGTGGTGCAGCGGCGGCCCGGATGGGCGGTCGCGCTCGTGCTCGGTGCCGCCTGGCTCCTCGCCGTGCGGTGGCGCGGGCGCCGTCGTCCCGCCCCGGGGCGGCTCGCGCGCCGGACCACGTCCGCCCTGGTCACCGCCACGGACACGGCCATGGACGCCTGGACGGAGGGGGAGGGGGCCGTCGCCGACCGGCCGGACCCGGTGGTACCCGCCGGGGGTGAAGCGGTCACCCTGGTGGATCACCGGGCGCTGAGCCCCGACGCGTTCGAACAGGCGATAGCCGGTCTCTGCGCCCGCGACGGCTGCTCGGCCGTGGAGGTGGTGGGCGGGGCGGGCGACCTCGGCGCGGACGTCCTGGCCGTGGCCCCGGACGGACGGCGCCTGGTCGTCCAGTGCAAGCGCTACGGCGGGGAGAACAAGGTCGGCTCCGAGGAGATGCAGCGCTTCGGCGGTACCTGCTTCACCGTCCACGAGGCCGATGTGGCCGTCCTGGTCACCACCGGCGCCATCACCGCACCGGCCGCCGAGTACGCCGAGCGCTGCGGCATCGTCTGCGTCGACGGGGAGGGGCTGCGCGCCTGGTCCGAGGGGACCGGCCCGGAGCCCTGGGCGGACCACTCGGCCGGGCGGCGGTGGTGAGCACGGCGGGACCCGCCGGCCCCGACGCCCCGCGCCCCGGACACCGGCCCCGGACCCGGCGGCCACTCGGGGCCGGCGGCCCGGCGGCCGGGGGCGCGGGCCGGGGCCCTCAGACGCGCAGGCTGCGGACCGGCAGGATGATCTGCGCCGCCGAGGCGAGGGTGGACTCGTGGTTGGCGAAGGCGGCCACCGCGGCGGCCTCCCCGGGCTCGCCGCCCGACCAGGGGCGGGTGGTGAAGATCAGGCAGGCGAACCCGCGCTCGTCGACCGCCGCCCGCCAGGCCGGGGTGGGCGCGAACTGCGCGTTGACGCCCGGCATGGTGAGCGCGGCGGCTCCGGGCACGACCAGCAGGCTCACCGGGAAGTCCGACAGGACCGTGGCGTCGGTGACGCGGTCGCCCACGGTCAGGCCGGACTTGGCCAGCAGCAGCCGGACGGCGGTCGAGGACGCCTCCGGGCCGTTCTCGCCGTTGCCGAGGGAGCAGGCGAGGAGGAAGGGCACGGCGCCGTCGGGAGTGTCCCGGCTCCAGGACATGATGACGAGCGTGCCCAGGTCGGCGGTGCGCAGGGGCGGCGTATCTGCTGAGATCGAGGTCACCGCGAAACCGTAACGGCGGGTCGGGCGCCGCCCGTTCCGCGTTCACCCGTCCGGAGGATGCCCCCGCCGTTCTTCACACGAACGGGGACCCGGCCCCGGCCCCAGGCGCGTCAGCGCCCCGCGCGCGGCGGCGCCGTGCTCCGTCCGGCGTACGGCGGGCGGGTCCGGCGCGTCGCGTCCGGCCGCGCGCGGTAGCTGTCACTCCATGACGCATGGACGAAATGACGATCACATGAATCCGGTCCACCGGGCCGGGCGCCGTGGCCACCGCGGGCGCCGCGGGGCGGGCACGGCCCTGGTCGCGCTCACCGCCGCCACCGTCCTGGGCACGGCCACCGGGGCCGTCGCCGCGCCCCGGAACGCGGACTGGGACGCGATCGCCGCCTGCGAGTCCGGGGGCGACTGGCAGGCCAACACGGGCAACGGCTACTACGGCGGCCTCCAGTTCGCCGGGTCGAGCTGGATCGCCGCCGGGGGCCTCGTCTACGCCCCGCGCGCCGACCTGGCCACCCGCCAGGAGCAGATCACCGTGGCGGAGGAACTGGCGCGCATCCAGGGCATGTCGGCCTGGGGCTGCTCCTGACCGGCGGCCGCGGCCGGGACGGGCGGCCCCGCCGGGGACGGAGGAGCCGAGGGGCCCGGGGGCGTCCGCGCATCACCGTCCGCCTCCTGCCCGGCCCCTGACCGTGCCCTCCCCGGTCCCCTTCCGTGCCCTCCCGGATCGGCCGGTCCGTGCCCTGCCCCGGACCGGCCTCGACCGGGAGGTCCGGCGTGCTCCTCTTCGCTCCGGCCCCCCGCGTCGGGCCTCCGTGCCTCGGGCTCCGCCCGGCGGACGCGAGGCGGCCGGGAGGCAGCGCCGGGAGGGAGCGCCGGTAGGGAGCGCCGGGAGGGAGCGGGGGAGCGCGGTCGGGGTGCAGGGGCCCGGGATCGCCCCGGGCGGCCCCGTCACACCGGCACGCGGGTGTCCGCCGCCGGGACCGCCGCCGGGCCGGGCACCGCGTGGGCGGGCGGCACCGCGGCGGGCCGGTCCAGCCCGTAGTGCTCGCGGAGCGTGGAGCCCGTGTACGCCCGGCGGAACAGCCCCCGGGACCGCAGGATCGGCACCACCTCGTCCGCGAACACGTCGAACCCGCCGCTCAGCCAGGGCGGCATGATGTTGAACCCGTCGGCCGCGCCCCCCTCGAACCACCGCTGGATCTCGTCCGCCACGTACTCCGGCGTACCGGCCACGACCCGGTGCCCCCGGGCTCCGGCGAGACGACGCAGCAACTGCCGCACGGTGGGCTGTTCGCGGTCGATGATGTCCAGGACCAGCCGGAAGCGGCTGCCGTTGCCCCGCTCGCCCCGGGTCTCGATCAGCGACCTCGGCACCGGGCCGTCGAGCCGGTCGGCCGTCAGCTCCAGACCCAGCAGATGCCGCAGCAGGTGCAGCGAGTACTCCGGCTGGGTCAGGTCGTCGAACTCCTCGCGCAGCGCCAGTGCCTCCGTCTCGGTCGACCCGATGAAGGGGCTCAGACCCGGCAGCACCAGGAGCCGGTCCGGCCGCCGCCCCAGCGCCGCCGCCCGTGCCTTGAGGTCGGCGTAGAACTCCCGGGCGGCGCCGAGCGTCTGGTGCGCCGTGAACACCGCCTCGGCGTGCGCGGCGGCGAAGGCGCGCCCCGCCTCCGAGGACCCGGCCTGGACGTACACCGGCCTGCCCTGGGGCGAGCGCGGCATGTTCAGCGGTCCGCGCACCCGCAGATGGCGGCCCGTGTGACGGATCTCGTGGATGCGGCCGGTGTCGGCGAAGACGCCGCCGGCCTGGTCGGCGACCAGCGCCTCGTCCTCCCAGCTGTCCCAGAGCCTGGTCACCACGTCGACGAACTCGTGGGCCCGGTCGTACCGTTCGGCGTGCACCGGGTGGCCGTCGAGGCCGAAGTTGCCCGCGGCCTGCTCGGCGCCGGTGGTGACGATGTTCCAGCCCGCCCGGCCGCCGCTGAGATGGTCCAGCGAAGCGAAGAGGCGGGCCAGGTTGTACGGCTCGGTGTAGGTGGTCGAGGCGGTGGCGATCAGGCCGATGCGCTCGGTGGCCGCGGCGATGGCCGAGAGCCAGGTGAACGGCTCCAGCCGGAAGCGGCTGGCGTGCCGGACGTTGTCGGCCAGGGCCGGTCCGTCCGCGAAGAACACCGCGTCGAACGCGGCCCGTTCGGCGCCGCGCGCCAGGTCCTGGTAGAAGCCGATGTCCAGCAGGCGCGAGGCGTCGGTGCCGGGATGGCGCCAGGCGGCCTCGTGGTGGCCCCCCGGATAGACGAACAGGTTCAGATGAAGCGTCCGGGCGCTCACGCGGCCCCCTTCTCGGTGATGTCCTCGGTGAAGTCCTCGGCGGTGCCGGCGGTGCCGGTGGTGCCGGGGAGTCCGGCGGCGCCGGACTCCCCCGCGGGGTCCGGGTCCCCGGTGGCGTCGGGGTCCTCCTCGCGCACGCCCAGATGGGCGAGGAGCCGGGTGCGCAGGGCCGCGTGCCCGGGACCGCCGGGGCGGCGGGGCGCCGCGAGGGTCACGGGGAGGTCGGCGGCGATCCGGCCGCGGTCCAGCACCACGACCCGGTCGGCGAGCGCGATGGCCTCGTCCACGTCGTGGGTGACCAGCAGTACCGACGGCCGGTGCCGTTCGCACAGGCGCCGCAGCAGGGCGTGCATCCTCAGCCGGGTCAGCGCGTCGAGCGCGCCGAAGGGTTCGTCGGCCAGCAGGAGCCGCGGCTCGCGCACCAGGGAGCGGGCCAGCGACACGCGCTGCTGCTCGCCGCCGGACAGCTCCAGGGGCCGGCTCCGTTCGCGGCCGGCCAGCCCGACCTCCGCCAGGGCCGCCCTGCCCCGCTCCTCGGCGTGCGGGCCGTCCAGACCCAGGATCACGTTGTCGAGCAGCCGTTTCCAGGGCAGCAGCCGGGCGTCCTGGAAGACCACCGACACATGGTCCGGGGCGGTGAGCAGACCGCTGCCCGCCACCTCGTGGTCGAGCCCGGCCAGCGCCCGCAGCAGGGTGCTCTTGCCGGAGCCGCTGCGGCCGAGCAGGGCCACGAACTCGCCCGGCGCGATGGTCAGGTCCAGCCCGTCCAGCACCCGGCGCCCGCCGAAGGACCGCACCAGGTCCGCGATCCGCACGGTGGCGCCCTCGGCGCCGCCGGTCAGCCCGCCAGCGTTCGCCGCCACGACAGGGCCCTCCTCTCCACGAGGCGTACCAGGGCGTCCGAGACGAGACCGAGGAGGCCGTACACCACGAGCCCGACGATGATCACGTCCGTCTGCCCGTAGGTGCGGGCCAGTTCCATCATGTAGCCGATGCCGCTGGTGGCGTTGACCTGTTCCACCACCACCAGGGCGAGCCACGCGGCGGTCACCGCGAACCGCATGCCGAGCAGGAAGCCGGGCAGCGCGCCGGGGAGCACCACGTGCCGGACGAAGGCGAGCCGGCCCAGCCGCACGGTCTCGGCCAGTTCGGCGTAGCGGCCGTCGATGGAGCGCAGACCGCTGTGGGTGTGGATGTAGACGGGGACGAAGACGCCGAGGGCGATCGTGACGACCTTCATCGTCTCGCCGATGCCGAACCAGAGGATCAGCAGCGGGATCAGTGCCAGCGAGGGGATCGCCCGCTTGATCTGCACCGGTCCGTCGATCACCGCCTCCCCGGTGCGGCTGAGCCCCGACACGAGGGCCAGGAGCAGTCCGCTCACCGTGCCGAACAGCAGTCCCAGCAGGGCCCGTTGGGCGGAGGTGGCGAGGTGGGAGGGGAGCTTGCCGTTGTCGACGAGGTCGCCCGCGGTGGCCGCCACGGTCCAGGGCGCGGGCAGGCTGCGCACGTCGACGAGTCCGAGACCGGTGCCCGCCGCCCAGAGGGCGAGCAGCAGCACCGGACCGACGGCCCAGCCGAAGGGCAGCGGACGGCCGGGCACCAGGCGGGTGCGGCGCGGGCGGCGCGACCGGGGCGTCCCGGCCGGGGCCGCGACCGCCGGTGCCTGCCGGGCGGAGGGGGACAGGGTGGTGCTCATGACGAGGCTCCCCCGTCCGCCGCGGCCGCCGCGCCCACCCGCTCGTAGCGGCGGTCGAAGAGCAGCCCGGCCTTGAACGGTGGGTGGTCCTGTTCCCTCGCCAGCAGGTCGATGGTCCGCTGCTGGCGCCGGATGGCGTCGGTCCAGTCCGCCGGGATGTCGGGATGTCCGGCACGCCGGACGAGGAACTCCCCGTCCTCCCGGCTCAGTCCCTGGTCCTCGACGTAGTACCCGCTGACCCATTCCGCGGGATGCCGGTCGATCCATATCTGCGCGCGGGCCCAGTACCGGATGAGTTCCCGGACGGCCGCGGCCTTCTCCGGGTCGGCCAGGGAGTCGGTGAGCGCCCAGAGGTGGGCGGGGTCGTCGCGGACGCCGTGCCTGACCGTGGTGGCCCCGTCCTTGCCGTAACGGGCCAGATAGCGCTTGATGTTGACGTCGGCGATGGGGGCGGCGTCCACCTGGTGGTTCCCGAGCGCCGTGGGGTAGACGTCGCCGGTGCTGGCGAGTTCGACCAGTTCGACGTCGTCGCGGGTGAGCCCGGCCTTGTCGAGGACGCGCAGGACGAGGGCGCCCTGGGCCTGCCCGGGGCTGTAGGCGATCCGCTTGCCGCGCAGGTCCGCCAGGGAGCGGATGCCGGCACCGGGGGCGATGCCCAGCTCGTAGATCGGGTTCCGGTACGGGTCCCGGCGGAACTTGGCCGCCACCAGTTTGGTGTCCAGGCCCGTCCAGTGCGCGTTGATCGACGGGATCTCCGCGGCGGAGCAGATGTCCAGGGCGCCGGCGCGGAAGGCCTCCGAGCACTGCGGGCCGCCGCTGATGTTGGCCCACTTCACCTTGAACGGCAACGAGTCGACGCGGCCGGACAGTTCGAGGGCGACCTTGAGGTCCGGGGCGCCGACCGTGAGCGTGGTGCCGCGGGCGACGGACGCCGGGATCGCGTCGCCGGACAGGTCCCGGCCGACCGCCGAGGACCCCGCGTTCCGCACGCAGGAGGTGAGCAGGAGGGGGAGGAGCAGGGCGGCCAGGACGGTCCGGCGACGGTTTCCGGACAAGAGGATGCGAGGGGACATGGTGGCCTTCGGGGAGGAGGGAGCACGGAACGGCGCCCGGGAGGGGAGGGGGGCGGCGGGAACCGCGCGGCGGCACCGGAGGCGGCACGGCGCGCGGGAGGAAGGGGAAGGAGAGGCACCCGGGACGGAGGACGCCCGGGCGCGGAGCGGCCCGCGGAACGGCACCCCGGACATCGGCGTCCCGGCGGCCGGGGCCCCCGGCTCAGGAGCCGGGGGAAGCCGGGAACGTGGGGACGGGGACTCGGGGCAGCGAAGGGAGAGCGGGAGGAAAGGCGGTGGGGTCAGCTACACACCGCGGTGGCGACGCGCATCAGATCGATGGCGCGCCTCTTCCTGAACTGCCGGTCCTTCGTCATGTCAGGGACGCTATCCGGGCCGCGAAAACAGGTCAAGGCGACGGAGGGCGAGGGGCCGCACCGCAACGACACCGTCGTCGGCGCGCCATGTGCCCGTAACAGGAGGCGGGCCGTGCCGGGGAGAACGGCGGCCGGGCACTCCGGTGCTCCGGCACCGCCGGTTCCGCCCGCCCGGCGCCTGGTGGGTCGGCCCCGGAGCGCTCCGCCCCCGTTCCCCGGCGGCCCGGCGGCCGCCCGCCGGGCCCGGTCACCCGTGGCGGAATGAGTGCCCGTACTCATCCCCGGGGCCCGAGAGTTCCCTAGGGTCTGCGGTGTGGCCGAAAGACATCCGGGGGGAACCATGGGACGGCGGGCGGACAGGCGCGGACGGCGGGCGCGGTGGGGGCGACGGGCGGGCGGCGGCATGGCCGCGGCACTCGTCGGGCTGCTCCTCGCGGGCTGCGGGGTGTTCGACACCGAGGACGACGAACGCCGGGCCCAGGAGCTGGCCGACGCGTTCCACCCCGGGCGGCTCACCGTGATCGATGCCCGCAGCCTCGTCCCCGAGACCACCGGATCGGAGGTGACCTTCGCCGTCACCGACGACCCCGACGCGGCCGTGACGCTCCGGCTCGACGCCTCCGAGGATCGCTGCGAAGGCGGCGCCACCTGCGAGGAGGCCCTGGCCAAGGCGCTGGAACGGGGCCTGGACCGGGCGGCGGAGCTGCGTCTGGTCCGCGACGCCTTCGAGGGCTGCGGGCACCGGGTCCTCGCGGTGGACCGGCAGCGGGCGGCGCCCTGGATCGCGGTCCGGATCACCCAGGAGGGCCTGGACGGCGTCCTGGAGGGGCTCGGTGCCTGCGCGCAGCGCTGGGTCACCGCCCGCGCGGAGCAGGGCCGGCTGGGCGACAGCCGCTGGGTCTCGGTCAGCATCACCACCCCGGCGCGGGCCGGGAAGCTGCCCGCCGCCGGGAGCGACCGGCCCACGGCGCTGCGGCTCACCCA
Organism: Streptomyces sp. NPDC107521; assembly: GCF_055598485.1. NCBI lineage: Bacteria > Bacillati > Actinomycetota > Actinomycetes > Kitasatosporales > Streptomycetaceae > Streptomyces > Streptomyces sp. NPDC107521. The sequence continues at coordinate 139,021 of NZ_JBVKAT010000013.1, read as the reverse complement.
CGGGCCCCGGCTCGGGGCGCTGTCCGCGCAGCCGTACTACGTGGTCGACTTCCCGGTGGGGGACGACGCGGGGCACACCGTCGACGCGGCACGGCCGCAGATGCGGATCGTGGAGCCGTTCGAGCGGCGGGAGGAGTTCTCGCGGCGGATCGACGCGTCCGTGCAGCCCCTGCTGCGCGGGACGTACCCGGAGGCGGTGGCCACCGGCGGATCGGGGCTCGGCGTGTGGCGGCTGGAGCCGGGGCGGATCGACCGCGTCCGCGGATACGTGCTGTTCTGCGCGCGTCCGCCGGAGGGCGGCGGGCGCTGCCTCGGGGACCTGGCCGCGCTGGTCACGGCCGATCCGGAGGGCGGTTCCGCCGAGGTCGTCCGGATCCTGACGGACATCCGCGACGAGCGCGGGGTGCTGGATCTGCCCGGCGTGTGAGCGGCGGGCGGCCGGGCGGTGCGCGCTCCGGGACGCCGCCCGGCGGTACGGCGACGGACACCCGGTGCCGGCGGTGCGCGCCCACCACAGCGGCCCCCGAGACGGCGGCGGTTGCGAATCGAGGGCCACTGGTCGCCGGGGCGGGGCGTGGCGCGGTGGGGTCGCCCCTGCCCCGGGCGTCACGCGCCGGCGCACCCCGCTCCGTGCGGGATGCGCCGTGCGGGGGATCAGACTCCGGCGATGGACTGGATCCAGGAGCGGTAGGCGGTCACGTTGGTGTACGCCGTGCTGGTCTGGCGGTCGCTGGTGGACGCGACACCGACCTGGACGCCGCCGGCCATCATCGGGCCGCCGGAGTCGCCGCCCGCGGTGATGCCGTCGCCGCGGCGGGCGCAGATCGCCGAGCCGTTGTAGGCGTCGTAGCAGCCGCTGGTGACGGTCACGTTGGCGACCTTCAGCAGGGTGGACTGGCAGTTGATCTCGGAGCCGCACTGGGAGGTGGCGCCCCAGCCGTAGACCTGGACGTTCTGGCCCACGCGCACGGTGCCGGGCTGGCCGAGCTGCGCGTAGCCGGCGGAGACGGAGCGGTCCAGGCGGACCAGCGCCAGGTCGGCCTGGGAGTGCGTGTAGGTCTGCACGCCGTTGGCCACGGTGCCGCCGGAGCTCTGGTTCAGGCTGCCGATGCGGAAGGAGAGCCCGCCGCCGGCGACGCAGTGCTTGGCGGTCAGGATCCAGTTGGAGGCGATGATGGTCGAACTACAGGTCTGCTGGCCGTTGGAGAACAGCCGGGCGGCCCAGGGGGCGTTCGACGCGTAGCCGCCGCCGATGATCGGCTGTGGTCCGCCGGTGCCGGGACCCGCGGGAGCGGCCGTGGCGCCGGGCGCGAACGCGACGGCGGACAGCATGGCGGCGGCGACAGCGGTGATCACTTTGGTGATTCGCAAGATTCCTCGATTCCGTCGACACGCGTGGGGGCGCGTGTTGGCGTGTGGGGGCGCCCCAGCATGTACATGACGGGTCGGGTGGTGGGAGTACCGACTTTCCATAACGCCTCGTTATGGCGGGGGACGGGACGGTCAAAGGGTGCCGATATCGCGACAACACTCATGCTCGCGGCCCGTACTCACTGGTGAGGACCGGGTATGGCGTGTAGCGTCAGCAACAGATGTCGTGGTTCGCCCAGACCGCCCGCGCCGTGGTGCGGGCGGTTTGCTGTGCAGTGCCTTTAAGGACCAGGACGACCACCTCCGGGTCCGCACGGTGCGGACCCGACACCGGCTGAAAGGCAAAGGCATGGCCAGCGGAACCGTGAAGTGGTTCAACTCGGAAAAGGGCTTCGGCTTCATCGCGCAGGACGGGGGCGGCCCCGACGTCTTCGCGCACTACTCCAACATCAACGCCTCGGGCTACCGTGAGCTGCAGGAGGGTCAGGCCGTGACCTTCGACATCACCCAGGGTCAGAAGGGCCCGCAGGCGGAGAACATCACCCCCGCCTGATCCGGGAGTACCACGCACAGCACGGTGCCCGGGGAGCGATTCGTCCGCTCCCCGGGCACTCTGTCGTCCGGGGCCGCCCGAAGCGCCCGGGGGACCGTCCGGAGCCCGGGAGGGCCGAGTGCGGCCCCGGAGGCGAGCCCGGGCCCGGGGAGCGCCCCGAGTCGCCCGAACGCCCCCGGCCCCCGGCCCCCGGCCCCCGGGTTCCGGCCCCCGGCGCCGTGAGCGTCCGGAGCACCCCGGGTGCCGTCAGTGTCCGGGGCGCCCCGAAGCGTTCAGGGGCGCGCGGGTGCCGCGTCTTTGAACGGAACACCGCCTGGGACCCGGCGGGGGCGTCCAGGGGCGCGCGGGTGCCGCACCGCCCGGGCGCCCGGCCCCGTCCCGCCGGCTCAGGGCCCCGCGCCCCCGTCGGCGCGTCGGTCCAGCCGGATCCCCGCCGCCACCGGCAGGTGATCGCTCCCGGTCGCCGCGAGCGTCCTGATCCGGCCGACCGTCGCCGAGCGCGCCATGATCTGGTCGATCCGGACCATCGGGAGGGCGGCCGGGAAGCTGAACGCCACCCCGCCCCGGGCCACGCCCAGCCGCGAGGTGAGCGGGGCCAGCCCGCGGTCGTCGACCGTGCTGTTCAGGTCCCCGAGGAGGATCACCCGCTCGTACGGCTCGGCGTCCAGCGCCCGGCCCAGCAGCCGGGCGCTCTCGTCCCGGCGGGCCGCCGCCAGCCCGCCCAACCCCACCCGCACCGACGGCAGATGGGCCACGTGGACGGCCACCTCCCCCCGCGGGGTGCGGGCGACCGCGCGCAGCCCCCGGTCCCAGGGGCCGGTGATGCCCGGGGGCCGGATGTCCAGCGGCCGTACGCCGTCCAGGGGATGGCGCGACCAGAGCCCCACGGTGCCCCGCACCGCGTGGTGCGGGTACCGGGCGGCCAGCGTCCGCTCGTAGACCTCCGACGCCGGCGGGACCAGCTCCTCCAGGGCGATCAGATCCGCCCCGGCGTCCATCAGCGCACGGGCGGTACCCGCCGGATCGGCGTTCTCGTCACTCACGTTGTGCTGGACCACCAGCAGATCGTGCCCGCCCGCCGCCGACGGCAGCAGCGGCCCGCCGCACTGGTACGCCCAGGCCGCCGCGGGCAGCAGCAGCACCGGCAGCACGGCCGGGGAGCGCCGCAGCAGTGCCGACACCAGGAGCAGCACCGGCACCAGGCCGAGCCACGGCAGGAACGTCTCCAGCAGACTCCCCAGCCCCCAGCCGTGGTTGGGCACCCATCGGTGCAGGAGCAGCAGCGCCGCGGTCAGCACCGCCGTCACCGCGAGCGCCCGGCCCCGGTCCCCGCGGGCGGGCCACCACCGCACGGAACCCCACCACCCCGGCCGCCGCCCGGCCCACCGCCGTACCGCCGTCCCGCGCGGCGGCACCGCGCCGCCCTCCCCGCCCACCGTCATCCCGCACCGTCCGTTCGTCCTCCCCCTCAAGGACGAGGGGGGAGCGGCGGCAGTTGCGGGAGGGGCCGGGGAGGCACCCGGTGCCGGGACCGCCGGGCCGCCGACGGACGGCCGCGAGCCGCTCCGGGGCGCGCCCTGCGGGAAGGCCGGGGGTCAGTCGACCGGCCAGGTGTGGACGGGGGCGTTGAGGTGCATGTAGTCCATGTACTGCCGGGTCATCCGCCGCAGCGCCTCGTGGCGTCCCACGTGCGTGGTCCGGTCGATGTGGTGGAACATCTCCTTCTGCCAGACGGCCCCGTTGCGGCCGGTGACGCAGCGCTGCTCGATGATGCCGAGCAGCGGCTCCCGCCAGGCGTCGTCCATGCCCGACAGTTCGAGCCCCCGGTGCGCCAGCGGCAGCAGCCGCCGCAGGACCAGCTCGGCGACCGGCACCTCGCCCACCCCGGGCCAGTACAGCAGGGACTCGATGCCGTGCCGGGCGGCGGTGTGCAGGTTGTCCTCGGCGGCCGAGAAGGACATCCGCGACCACACCGGGCGCTCCTCCTCCACCAGGGCCCGGGTCAGCCCGTAGTAGAAGGCGCCGTTGGCCAGGGTGTCCGCGACGGTCGGACCGGCGGGCAGCACCCGGTTCTCCACCCGGACGTGCGGCTTGTCGTGGGAGACCGCGTACACCGGGCGGTTCCAGCGGTAGATCGTGCCGTTGTGCAGGGTCAGCTCCCCCAGGTCGGGGATGTCGCCCCGGTCCAGGGTCTCCGCCGGGTCCTGCTCGTCGCAGAGCGGCAGCAGCGCCGGGAAGTAGCGCAGGTTCTCCTCGAACAGGTCGAAGACGCTGGTGATCCACCGCTCCCCGAACCACACCCGCGGCCGCACCCCCTGCGCCTTGATCTCCTGCGGCCGGGTGTCCGTCGCCTGCTCGAACAGCGGGATGCGGCTCTCGTGCCACAGCTCCTTGCCGAGCAGGAACGGCGCGTTGGCCGCCAGCGCCACCTGCACCCCGGCGACGGACTGGGCCGCGTTCCAGTAGTCCGCGAAGGACTCGGGGGACACCTGGAGGTGGAACTGCGTGCTGGTGCACGCCGCCTCGGGGGTGATGGTGTCCGCGTACGTCCGCAGCCGGTCGACGCCATCCACCTCGATCCGCAGGTCCTCGCCCCGCGCCGCGAACACCTGGTCGTTGAGCATCCGGTAGCGCGGGTTCTCCGACAGCGCCGCCTCGCCCACGTCCGCCCGCCGCAGGGTCGGCAGGATGCCGATCATGATCAGCCGGGCCCCGACCGACCCGGCCCGCCGCTCCGCGTGGTTGAGCGCGTCGCGGATCTCCGTCTCCCACGCGTCGGGGCCGCCCGCCGTCAGCGCCCGGGGCGGGATGTTGATCTCCAGGTTGAACCGGCCCAGCTCCGTCGACCAGGCCGGGTCGGCTATCGCCGCCAGCGCGTCGCCGTTGCACATCACGGGCTCCGCGCGGTCGTCGACGAGGTTCAGCTCGATCTCCAGCCCCACCCGGGGCCGCTCCGTCTCGAACCGGGACTCCCGCAGCATCAGCGCGAACGCGTCCAGGCACGCCTGCATCTTGATCCGGTAGCGGCGGCGGTCCTCGCGGCTGAAGACCAGCGCCGGGACGTCCCGTCCCATCGGTCCTCCCGGGGTCGCCTTCCTCGGACACGTCTCACCCCACCCTCGCACCACCCGGCGGCCCCGACCACGCGAGCCGGGAGGGAGGGCGGGCGGCCCGGCCGCCCTGCCCGCCCCGTACAGTGACCATGACATCCGGGGGGAGGGGCCATGAGCGAACCGAACGCGGCGTCCGGGGCCCCGGACGCCGAGGCCGGCGGGCGGCGGGTCCCGCCCGGCGCCGCCCGGGACCCGCTGCTCGGCCGGCTGCCGGCCCCGTACTGGACCGTCCCCTACGTCGCCGGGCGCTTCCCCGGGGCACGGACGGTACGGGACCGTCCCGGACTGGTCCTCGGCGCCAACTGCCAGCTCTTCGCCTACGAGGTGCTGCGCCACTTCGGCCTGTGCCCGCCGCCGCTGCGCTCCGCCGAGCTCTGGGAGGACACCCGGGACACGGTCCGCGTCACCGCCCCCCGCCCCCTCGACCTCCTCCTCTTCAATCCCTCCGACGACCCCTACGGCGCCCACCTCGGCGTCTGCGCGGGCGGAGGGCGGGTGCTGCACCTGTGCGGCGAGATCGGCCGGCCCGTCGTCTGGGACCTCGCGGACTTCGCCGCGCGGGAGCGCTACCGGGTGGTCGTCGGCGCCAAGCGGGTGACCGCCGGGCAGCCGCCGGTGCACGTGGCACGATCGGAACGATGACCGGCAGCCGTCCCACCCCCCAGCACCTCGGCGACCTCGCGCGAATGCGCCGGGTCCGCGACCGCATCGACCGCGAGTACGCGCGGCCCCTGGACGTCGAGGCGCTGGCCCGGGGCGTCCACATGTCGGCGGGGCACCTCAGCCGCCGCTTCCGGCTCGCCTACGGCGAATCGCCCTACTCGTACCTCATGACCCGGCGGATCGAACGCGCCATGGCCCTGCTGCGGCGCGGCGACCTGAGCGTCACCGAGGTCTGCTTCGCCGTCGGCTGCTCCTCGCTCGGCACCTTCAGCACCCGCTTCACCGAACTCGTCGGCATGCCGCCCAGCCTCTACCGGCGCCTGGCCGGGGACGGTGCCGGACTCCCCTCCTGCGTGGCCAAGCAGGTGACCAGACCGGTCAGGAATCGAGAAGCGCCGGGCCCGGGGCCGCGTCTAGCGTGAGAACCATGGACATCACCCTTCACACCAGCGTCCTCCCGCACGACGACCCGGACGCCTCCCTCGCCTTCTACCGCGACGTCCTCGGCTTCGAGGTCCGCAACGACGTCGGCCGGGGGACCATGCGCTGGATCACCGTCGGCCCCGCGGGCCAGCCCGACACCTCCCTGCTCCTCGCCCCGCCCGCCGTCGACCCCGGCATCACCGACGACGAGCGCCGCACCATCGCCGAGATGATGGCCAAGGGCACCTACGGCTGGATCCTGCTCGCCACCAAGGACCTCGACGCCACCTTCGAGCAGGTCCAGGCCGCCGACGCCGAGGTCGTCCAGGAGCCCACCGACCAGCCCTACGGCGTCCGCGACTGCGCCTTCCGCGACCCGGCCGGCAACCTGATCCGCATCCAGCAGACCGGCTGACCCCGCCCGCCACCCCACCGACCCCGTCCGGGCGGCCCCGCGCCGCCCGGCCGGACGTTCCGGAGGAACCGGCGCCGCAGCGGTTCCCGTACGACCATGGAGAGACGATGAGCAAGGGCACGACGCCCGCCCCGCCCCCGGCCGGACCGACACCCGCCGCGTCCCCGGCCGGACCGGCGTCCGCCGCGCACGCCGCCGACCGCCACGACGTCATCCGGGTGCACGGCGCGCGCGAGAACAACCTCAGGGACGTCAGCATCGAGATCCCCAAGCGCCGGCTGACGGTCTTCACCGGGGTCTCCGGATCGGGCAAGAGCTCGCTGGTCTTCGACACCGTCGCCGCCGAGTCGCAGCGGCTGATCAACGAGACCTACAGCGCCTTCGTGCAGGGCTTCATGCCCACCCTGGCCCGGCCCGAGGTCGACGTCCTCGACGGGCTGACCACCGCGATCATCGTCGACCAGCGGCGCATGGGCGCCGACCCCCGCTCCACCGTCGGCACCGCCACCGACGCCAACGCCATGCTGCGCATCCTCTTCAGCCGCCTGGGCGACCCCCACATCGGCCCGCCCAGCGCGTACTCCTTCAACACCGCCTCCGTCCGCGCCAGCGGCGCCCTCACCGTCGAGCGCGGCGACCGCAGGACGGTCCGGGCCACCTACACCCGCACCGGCGGCATGTGCACCCGCTGCGAGGGCCGCGGCACCGTCTCCGACATCGACCTCACCCAGCTCTACGACGACTCCAAGTCGCTCGCCGAGGGCGCCTTCACCATCCCCGGCTGGAAGTCCGACAGCTTCTGGACCGTGCGCGTCTACGCCGAGTCCGGGCTGCTCGACCCGCACAAACCGATCCGCGACTTCACCGAGCGGGAGATGCGGGACTTCCTCCACCGGGAGCCCACCAAGGTCAAGGTCGAGGGCGTCAACCTCACCTACGAGGGACTGATCCCCAAGATCCAGAAGTCGTTCCTGTCCAAGGACCGGGAGGGCATGCAGCCGCACATCCGGGCCTTCGTGGACCGCGCGGTCACCTTCACCGCCTGCCCCGAGTGCGGCGGCACCCGGCTCAGCGAGGCGGCCCGCGGCTCCCGCATCGGCGGGGTCAGCATCGCGGACGCCTGCGCCCTGCAGATCAGCGACCTCGCCGCCTGGGCCGCGGAGCTGTCCGAACCCTCGGTGGCGCCGCTGCTCACCGCGCTGCGCCACACCCTCGACTCGTTCGTCGCGATCGGCCTCGGCTACCTCTCGCTCGACCGCCCGGCCGGCACCCTGTCCGGCGGCGAGGCGCAGCGGGTGCGGATGATCCGCCACCTGGGCTCCTCCCTCACCGACGTCACCTACGTCTTCGACGAGCCCACCGCCGGGCTGCACCCGCACGACATCGAGCGGATGAACCACCTGCTGCTGCGCCTGCGGGACAAGGGCAACACGGTCCTGGTCATCGAGCACAAGCCCGAGGTCATCGCCATCGCCGACCACGTCGTCGACCTCGGCCCCGGCGCGGGCCCCGGCGGCGGCACCGTCTGCTACGAGGGCACCGTCGAGGGGCTGCGGAGCAGCGGCACCGTCACCGGCCGGCACCTGGACGACCGGGCCGCGCCGAAGCCGGCCGTGCGCACGCCCACCGGCTTCCTGGAGATCCGCGGCGCCGCCACGCACAACCTGCGCGACGTGGACGTCGACCTCCCGCTCGGGGTGCTCACCGTGGTCACCGGCGTCGCCGGGTCCGGCAAGAGCTCCCTGGTGCACGGATCGGTCCCGGCCGACGCGGGCGTGGTCGTCGTCGACCAGAGCCCCATCAAGGGCTCGCGCCGCAGCAACCCGGCCACCTACACCGGGCTGCTCGACCCGGTCCGCAAGGCGTTCGCCAAGGCCAACGGGGTCAAGCCCGGGCTGTTCAGCGCCAACTCCGAGGGCGCCTGCCCCACCTGCAACGGCGCCGGGGTCGTCTACACCGACCTGGCGATCATGGCCGGTGTCGCCACGCCCTGCGAGGACTGCGAGGGGCGGCGCTTCCAGGCAGCGGTGCTGGAGTACAGGCTCGGCGGGCGGGACATCAGCGAGGTCCTGGCGATGCCGGTGACCGAGGCCGCGGAGTTCCTCGCGTCCGGGGAGGCCCGCGTGCCGGCCGCCCACCGCGTGCTGGAGCGGATGGCCGAGGTGGGCCTCGGCTACCTCACCCTCGGCCAGCCGCTCACCACCCTCTCCGGCGGCGAGCGGCAGCGGCTGAAGCTCGCCACCCATATGGCCGACAAGGGCGGGGTGTACGTCCTCGACGAGCCCACCACCGGGCTCCACCTCGCGGACGTGGAGCACCTGCTCGGCCTGCTGGACCGGCTCGTCGACTCCGGGAAGTCCGTCATCGTCGTCGAGCACCACCAGGCGGTCATGGCGCACGCCGACTGGATCGTCGACCTGGGCCCCGGCGCCGGGCACGAGGGCGGCCGGGTCGTCTTCGAGGGCACCCCCGCCGAGCTGATCGCCGCCCGCTCCACCCTGACGGGCGAACACCTGGCCGAGTACGTCGGAGCCTGACGGCCCGGGGCGGGCCGGCGACCCACGCCGGCGGGGCGCGATGTCGGGCCGGGCCGCGGTCCCGGCTCCCGCTCCGGTTCCCGTCGGCGGCACCGGGGCCCGGCGGCCCCGGCACCGGGACCATCGGGCCCGGCGGCCCGGTGGTCCCCGCCGTTGGCCTCTCGTGGGCGGGCCGGTGCCCCGTGCCGCCGGGGCACGCCCGTGCCGGGCGGCCCGCCGCCCCCGGGTGTCCGGCCCGGGGGAGGGGGAGCGTCGTCCCGTCGTCCGGATGCCGGGGGCGGCCGTCTCCGGCGCGGCCGGGGGAGCGGGCCGCGGCGGCCGAGTTGCGGCGCGGTCGGGGGCGGGTTTCGGTGAAAGGGGATTCCTCGCCGCTCCGGGAGCCTGTCATGTCGATGTCCTCGTTCGGTTTCGGCCCGTCCGACCCGTTCAGCGATCTGCTGAACAGGTTCTTCGGGATGTCGCCCGCCTCGTCCCCACCGGCGGTGCAGCGGGTGCCGATCGGGCGGCTGCTGACCGAGTCCTCCCGGGAACTGCTCAACCTCGCCGCGCGCCGGGCCGCCGAGGACGGTACTTCCGACCTGGACACCGAGCACCTGCTGTGGGCCGCCACCCGGGTCGACCCGGCCCGCTCCCTCCTCGACCAGGCCGGGGTCGACCCCGGGGCCCTGGGAGAACGGATCGCCGAGGTGCTGCCCCGCGAGTCGGGCGAACCCTCCTCGGAGCCCGGCCTGACCCCCGCCGCCAAACGCACCCTCGCCGCCGCCTACGCCCGCTCCCAGGCGGCCGGGGTCTCCTACGTCGGCCCCGAGCACATCCTCGGCGCCCTCCTCGACGGCGCCGACAGCGGCGCCGCCCGGCTGCTGAAGGCCGAGGGCGAGGACGTGCGCCGGCTCTCCGGCCTCACCGAGCAGGCGGCCCGCAACGACGGCCTGCCCGCCGAACGCAAGGAACCCGAGACGGCCCTGGAGGAGTTCGGCCGGGACCTCACCGACGAGGCCAGGGCCGGGAAGCTCGACCCCGTGGTCGGACGCGCCGAGGAGATCGAGCAGACGGTCGAGATCCTCTCCCGGCGCTCCAAGAACAACCCCGTGCTCATCGGCGAACCGGGCGTCGGCAAGACCGCGATCGTGGAGGGACTGGCCCAGCGCATCGTGGCCGGGGAGGTCCCCGACACCCTCAAGGACAAGCGCGTCATCGGCCTCGACCTGTCCGGCATGGTGGCGGGCGCCCAGTACCGGGGGCAGTTCGAGGAGCGGCTGAAGAAGGTCATCGAGGACGTCCAGCGGGCGCGCGGCGAGATCATCCTGTTCATCGACGAACTGCACACGGTCGTCGGCGCCGGAGCCACCGGCGAGGGCTCGATGGACGCCGGCAACATGCTCAAACCGGCCCTGGCCCGCGGCGAACTGCACGTCGTGGGAGCCACCACCATCGACGAGTACCGCAAGTACGTCGAGAAGGACGCCGCCCTCGAACGCCGCTTCCAGCCGGTGATGGTCCCGGAACCGTCCGTCGAGGAGACCGTGCAGATCCTGGAGGGCCTGCGCGACGCCTACGAGGCCCACCACCAGGTGCGCTTCGCCGACGGCGCGCTGACCGCCGCCGCCGAGCTGTCCGACCGCTACGTCAGCGACCGCTTCCTGCCGGACAAGGCGATCGACGTGATGGACCAGGCGGGCGCCCGGGTGCGGCTGCGCAGCGCCGGCCGCTCCACCGAGGTCGTCAGCCGCGAGGACCGCATCGCCAAGCTGCGCCGGGAGCAGGCGCAGGCCGTCGCCGCCGAGGACTTCGAACGGGCGGCCGGCCTCAAGCAGGACATCGCCGAGGCGGAGGGCGAACTGGCGGGCATCGAGGAGCGGCGCGAGGGCGTCGTCTCCGTCACCGCCGACGACATCGCGGACGTGGTCTCCCGCCGCACCGGCATCCCCGTCTCCCAGCTCACGGCCACCGAGAAGGAACGGCTGCTCAAGCTGGAGGACCGGATGCACGCCCGGATCGTCGGCCAGGACGAGGCGGTCACCGCCGTCTCGCGCGCCGTGCGCCGCAACCGGGCCGGCATGGGCGACCCCGGCCGCCCGGTGGGCTCCTTCCTCTTCCTCGGACCCACCGGCGTGGGCAAGACGGAACTCGCCAAGACGCTGGCCGAGCAGCTCTTCGGCGAGGAGGACCGGATGGTCCGCTTCGACATGAGCGAGTTCCAGGAGAAGCACACCGTCGCCCGCCTGGTCGGGGCGCCGCCGGGATACGTCGGCTACGACGAGGCCGGCCAGCTCACCGAGAAGGTCCGCCGCCAGCCGTACAGCGTGGTCCTGTTCGACGAGGTGGAGAAGGCCCACCCGGACGTCTTCAACACGCTGCTCCAGATCCTCGACGACGGGCGCCTCACCGACGGCCAGGGCCGCACGGTGGACTTCCGGCACTGCGTCGTCATCATGACGTCCAACATCGGGGCGCGCCGCATCCTCGACCACCACGGGGACGTCTCCGAGATCCGGGACGAGCTGATGGAGGAGCTGCGCGGCCGGTTCCTGCCGGAGTTCCTCAACCGCATCGACGACATCATCATCTTCCACGGGCTCACCGAGGACGACCTCGGCGTGATCGTCGACCACCTGCTGGCCCGCAGCGAGCGGCGGGTCCACGCGCAGGGCATGACGCTGCGGGTGACGGAGGCCGCGAAGAAGCTGCTGATCGCCCACGGCCACCAGCCGGAGTTCGGCGCCCGCCCGCTGCGCCGCACCATCCAGGCCGAGCTGGACAACCGCGTCGCGGACCTGCTGCTCGGCGGCGAGGCCGAGCCCGGCGACACGATCGTCGCGGACGTGCGCCAGGACTCGCTGCACTGCACGGTCGTCAGGAACGAGGACGACGGGGACGCGCCCGGCGACGGGGACGACGCCGGGAGCGGGGCGGACGCCGCGGACGCCGGGAGCGGCACCGGCGGCGGGCCGGGGCGCGGGAAGGACTGAGCCGGGCCACCGGCGCGGGGTGCCGACGCGGGAGGAGGGGCGTGCTGGGGCGCCCCCCCTGCTGCGCATGTCGCAAGCCC
>NZ_JBVKAT010000013.1:0-126887 GCF_055598485.1 Streptomyces sp. NPDC107521 | reverse complement strand
CGTCGGGCACTACACTGGCGAAGTTCCGGCCCGCGGAAAGCCCCGACTCGCCCCACCCCCGTGGCCTCCCGACCCCCCCCTTTCCACCCTCACCCCCCACGCCGGTGGCCCGCGTCAGCGCCCCCACCGGTGCCGCGCCCGGGCCATGTCGACCCGGGCGCCGCGCATCGGGGTGCCCTCGGCGCGCAGCAGCCCGGGGGCGCGGCCGCCGTGGCAGGCCGGGGGCGTGCCGTCGGCGCGGACCACCCGCCACCACGGCACGTCGTCGTCCCCGTCCAGCAGCGCCATCGCCCGGCCCACCTGCCGCGCCCCGGCGCCGACGCGCTCCCCGACGTCGCCGTAGGAGGCCACGGTGCCGGGCGGGAGCGCGCGCACGGCCTCCCGGACGTTCCCGACGAGGTCGACGCCCACCATGGTCGGCCGCCCGGTCAGGGCACCCGCTCCAGGGCGCGGCTCCTGTGCATGGCGATGTGGTCGGTCCGGTCGCTCCTGATCTCGTACTGGGGGTCCTCCGGCGAGCACCGGCGCACATGCCCCTTGAACTCCACGTCCCGGGTGTGCTCGCGCAGGACGACCCCCTGGACATGACCGGCCTCGGAGTTCCACCGGACGTGGTCCCCGACGGCGAAGCGCTCCGTCATGGTCCGCTCCTCTCGCTCGGCGCGGTGCCGTACACCGCCATGGTCCCACCGCGCGGTGCGCGCGTCAGGGCGGCGGAGCGCCGGCGGGGGAGCGCGCGGCGGGGACGCCGGGAGCGCGTGGCGGGGACGGCCGGGAGCGACGGCCCCGGGGGGTACGGAAGGGCGTCGACGTGGGTACGGGCGGTGCGTGGGGATGGGGGCGGGACGCGTGCGGCCGGTGTTCGGCGAGGGCGGACCGCAGGGGGCGCGGCGGCGGGACGGTGCGGGGCGACGGGGACGCGGTGCGGCGGACCGCGGCGGGCGCCGGTCGGCGTGCCGGTCCGGGGCGGGCGCGGGCGGTGCGTGGCGATGCCCCGCGCCCGCTCCCCGCATAGGCTCCGACCGTGGACCCGGACCCCCGACCGCCCGCGGCGCGCACCGCCCGCACCCGCCCCGGCCGTCCGCCGTTCCCCGGGGCGGCGTGATGTGCTGGAGTCCGGCCGCCGACCTGGCCGCAGGCACCGCCGTCGCGGCCGTGGGCGTCGCCTGCGTGGCCCGGGTCCGCTCGCCGCGCGACCTGCCGCTCGCCGCGCTGCCGCTGCTGCTCGGCGCCCACCAGATCGTCGAGGCGGCCCTCTGGCACGCCGGGGGCGGGACCGGGCCCGCGACCCTCGCCTGGGCCGTCATCGCCCTGCCGCTGCTGCCCCTGTGGGTGCCCGTGGGGGTCCTGCTCGCGGCCACCGGTCCGGCCGTACGGCGCCGGCTGTCGCTGCCGCTGGCCGCGGGGGCCGCCACGGCCGGGGTGCTCGCCCACGCCCTGGCCACCGCTCCGGTCACCGCCGAGGTCCGGGGCCGGACGGTCGCGTACGCCCTCGGGCTCACCCATGTGCCGCTGATCGCCGCCGGGTACCTGCTGGCCACGGTGGGCGCGCTGCTGCTCTCCGGCGACCGGTGGCTGCGCGCCCTGGGCTGGGCGGCCGGGGCCGGGGCGGTGGTCTGCTGGGCCGTGTGGCGCTGGGCCTTCGTCTCGACGTGGTGCGCCGTCGCGGCCGTCTGCTCCCTCGTGCTGTGGGGCTGGGTGCGCTCCCGCCCGGACCGCGCGCCCGCGGACGGCGGCCCCGGTCCCCGCTGAACCGCGCTTCCGGCCCGGGCGGCCCTGCGGGGCGCGGCACGGGGCGGGCACGGCCGTGCGGGGCGGAGGCCCGTGGGCGCCCGCCCCGCACGGCCTCACGGCACCGTCAGCAGCCGCCGCAGTTGTAGTAGGTCACGTCCCAGTGGTTGCCCTCGTCGGCGTAGACGTTGCCCGACGCCGACCGGTACTGCGGCGCGCCGTCGCCGCGGACGCCGATGTAGGTGAACGTGTTCTTGACGTAGGCGGTGAGACAGGTGGACTTGCCGAGGTCGAGCTTGTAGCCGTTCCAGTGCGAGTACGTGCCCGAGGCGTGGCCGGTCTCGGTCCCGCCGGTGATGTTCAGCGCGCAGCCGATGGCCTTCTTGAGCGTCTGGGCGCCCTGCGCGCTGGTGAGGTTCAACTGGTCGAACGAGGTGCAGCTCGCGACGTTGCGGTCGGAGCAGTTGCCGGACGACGACCAGGTGACACCGGACTGGCGGAACATGGACGTCGCGGTGGCGTGGCTGACCTTGGTCGCCGCGGACGCGTCACCGGCGGTGCCGATGACCGCGGTCGCCGGCGCGGCGACCAGGGCGAGGGCGGTCACGAGCGACCGGACACGCCGGGCGCGGGGACGGGAAGTGGGGGGATTCACGGGATACCTCCATGCAGTGCGTCATGCCGCCAGTGGGGTGGTGGAGCATGCCGTGCGGGACGATGGTGCCCGAGCTCTACGCGCGTTCGCCAGAGGGCGTCGCGGTTCCGCGGCCGTCGGCCGCCGGATACCGGCCACGGCCGGGACCGGATGCCGAGATCACACTCCGGGCGGGAATGCCGGGACGGAGGCACCGGTTGGCACGTGTCATGCCCGACTCCTCCCCGCGGTCCCCAGGGTCCCGCATGCCGCTCGCCGTGTACATCCTCGGCCTGTCCGTCTTCGCCCTCGGCACCAGTGAGTTCATGCTCTCCGGTCTGCTGCCGCCGATCGCCGAGGACATGGGCGTCTCCATCCCCCGGGCCGGGCTGCTGATCTCGGCGTTCGCCATCGGCATGGTGGTCGGCGCGCCCCTGCTCGCGGTCGCCACCCTGCGGATGCCGCGGAAGACGACCCTGGTCGTCCTGATCTCCGTGTTCGGCGTCGGCTAGGTCGCCGGCGCGCTCGCCCCCACGTACGAGGTCCTCTTCGTCTCCCGGGTCGTCAGCGCCCTGGCCTGCGCCGGGTTCTGGGCGGTGGGCGCGGCCGTCGCCGTCGCCATGGTGCCGCCCACCGCCCGCGCCCGCGCCATGGCCGTGATGATCGGCGGCCTGTCCATCGCCAACGTCCTCGGCGTCCCGGCGGGCGCCTTCCTCGGCGAGCGACTGGGCTGGCGGTCGGCCTTCTGGGCGGTCGCGCTGGCCTCCGCCGTCGCCCTGGCCGGCGTGGTGACCCGGATCCCCCGCATCCCGCTGCCCGGGCGCAGGCCCCGCCTCGGCGGCGAACTGTCCATCTACCGCGACCGCCAGGTGTGGCTGGCCATCGGGATCACCGCGCTCGCGGGCGGCGGCGTCTTCTGCGCCTTCTCCTACCTCGCCCCGCTGCTCACCGACGTGGCCGGGCTGGCGGACGGCTGGGTGCCCACCGTGCTGGGGCTGTTCGGGATCGGCGCGCTGGTCGGCACGGTGATCGGCGGCCGGGTCGCGGACGCCCACCTGTTCGGCGTGCTCCTGTCCGGGGCCGCCGTCTCCACCGTGCTGCTGGCGGCGCTCGCGGTGTTCGCCGCCGTCCCGGCGGTCGCGGTGACTCTCTCGTTCCTGCTCGGCGTCTCCGCCTTCTACACTGCGCCCGCCCTCAACGCCCGGATGTTCAACGTCGCCGGGGTCGCGCCCACCCTGGCCGGCGCGACCACCACCGCCGCCTTCAACCTCGGCAACGCGGGCGGGCCCTGGCTCGGCGGCTCGGTCATCGACGCGGGCCTCGGCTTCGCCTCCACGGCGTGGGCGGGCGCCGCCATGACCGCCGGTGCCCTGGTGCTGATCACCGTCTCGCTGCGCCTGCACAGCCGCTCCCGCGTCGTCGCGGGCAGCCGTGTCACGCTCCCCGCCGCGGAGCGCGCGCCGAGCGTCTGACCCCGGGGCGGCGCCCCCGCTCCCGGCCGCCGCCGGGCCCCGCTCCCGGCCCCCGCTGCCGCCGAGGTCGGGCCCGGCCGACGGCGGGCGGGCCGGGCGACGCCGGCGGGCCGGACCTCGCGGGGCGTGGGTGGACGCGGGGCTCCCGGGCCGTCCCGCCGCCCGCCGCGTTGCCGTCCGGTGCCGCCGTCGGGTGCCGCCGTCGGGTGCCGCCGTGCCCGCCGGGACGGGCCGTGCGGGGTGTGCCGGGAGGGGCCGTACCAGGCCTGCCGGTGCCGCGTCGTCAGTCCTCCGGGGCCGGGACGCGCCCCGCGGGTTCGGGCTCCGCCGACGGCAGGAACCGGGCGGTCAGCGCCTGGTACATGCCCGCCCCCAGCACCCCCCCGACCAGCGGACCGACGATGGGCACCCAGAAGTACAGGTTGCCGTACTGGTCCCGCCACGCCCCCGAGTAGCCGGTGAGGAAGCTGGCCAGCCGGGGACCGAGGTCGCGGGCCGGGTTGATCGCGTAGCCCGCGTTGGTGCCCCAGGCCATGCCGATCGCCACCACGATCAGACCGATGACGAACGGCGCCAGGTTGGCCCGGGGCGGGGTGTTGAGCAGGTCGGTGATGGCGAGGATCAGCAGCAGGAGCAGCGCGGTGCCGATCACCTGGTCGCGGAAGGCCCCCCACTCGTGCACCGGCAGACCGGGGTTGCCGTTGGCGGGGAGCGTCGAGAACACGATCTGCGTCCGCACGGTGTGGCCGGGATCGGCCTTGGCCAGCGCCTCCGTGTAGTTCCAGCGGACCACCAGCGCCGCGACGAACGCCCCGGCCGTCTGCGCCAGCGCGTACGGCAGCACCTTGCGCCAGGGGAAACCCTTGAACGCGGCGAGGGCCACGGTGACCGCGGGATTGAGGTGGGCGCCGCTGAGCCGGGCCGCCACATAGACCCCGAGGGTGACGGCGAGCCCCCACGCCCAGGCGATGCTGTCGTGGTCCCCGAGCCCGCCCGGCGGGTCGGTCAGGGCACCGCCCGCGACCACCTGCGCCACCACGCCGCAGCCGAACAGGATGAGCACCATCGTCCCGGTGAACTCGGCGGACACCTCGCCCGCCAGCCCGTACCCCGCGCGCCGCCCGGCCATATGAGTCCGCCCTCCGCCGGAACCACCGGCCTCGACTGCCGTCATGGGGCAGGTTAGGGCGAACGGGGGCGTGGCGCATGTACGGTGCTATTCGCCCATTCGTCCGAAAGGGTGCACCGGTCCCGGGGGTGCTCCCCGGGACGGCGCATGTCGGGAAGCGACTCCGGGACCGGCGCTCCGGAGGCCCGGGAAGGGCCGCCGTGCGGCGTGCCCGCGCCCCGTCCCGGGCCGTCGCCCGAACGGTCCGGGTACCGACGTGCCGCCGGGAACCCCGTGTGCACAATGGTCGGGAGGTGCGACCCCCCGTTGCCGAGCGGTGTCCGACAGAACGAGGCAGCCGAGTGACTCCGACGACGCCCGCAGACGACCGCGACCCGCCGCCGGACGGAAGCGCGGCCGTCCTCCTGCTGGACGGGGACGGCGTCGTGCTGCGGTGCGCGGAAGCGGTGCCGCCGCTGGACGACCGCCCCCTCGCGGAACTCCCCGGACGGCACGTCACGGAGATCGCGGCCGACCCGGACGCCTGGACCGCCGCCCTCGCCGCCCCCGGACCGGCGCGCCGGACGCTGCGGACCGCCCTGATCCGGGAGGACGGCTCGGCGCTGGACGTCGACGCCGCCGTGACCCCGCTGCCACCGCCCCCGGGAGCCCGGGACGGCGGTGCGCGGTTCGTGGTCCGGGTGGCCCCCGCCGCCGACGCGCCCTCCGGCGGCGGCGACGAGGCGCTGCTGCGCACCCTGTTCGGCCAGCACCTCATCGGGCTCATCGTCCACGCCACCGATCTGCGCATCGTCCGCGCCAACCACGATCCGCGGCTCCTGCGCAGGTCCCGCTTCCCGGACGGCGAACAGCCGCCCGACCTGCGTCTCACGGACATCCTCGTGGCACGGGACGCCGCCGCCATCGAGGATCGCCTGCGCCATGTCCTGGACACCGGGGAGTCGCTGATCGGCTGGGAGCACCGGGCCCGCTACCGGATCAGCCCCGGTCGCGAACGGGTCGTCTCCCTGTCCGCCTTCCGCCTCCACGACTCCCGCGGCAGGGTCACCGGCGTCGCCGTGGTCTTTACCGACGTCACCGAGGGCCACACCTCCCGGCGCCGGCTCGGGCTGCTGTACTCGGCCGCCACCCGGCTGGGCCGCACCCTGGACATGACGCACAACGCCCGGGAGCTGGCCTCCCTGCTGGCGTCCGACTTCGCGGACCTGGCCAGCGTGGACCTCTCCGAGGGGGTCATCCGGGGGGAGGAGGCGGGCTCCTTCGGCCCCGGCACCCGTCTGCGCCGGGTCGCCGCCGCCGCGGCCGAGGGGGAGTGGCCCGAGGACATCCACCAGCGCGGCGAGACCATCCGCGCCCTCGGCGAACAGAGCGAGGCCATCCGGGAGGAGAGCGAGGCCCTGCTCGGGGGCCGCGCCGTCCTCGTCCCCGACCTGGCCGCCTGGCAGGAGGACCTGGGCGCCGACGCGGAACGGCGCCGCCTGCTCTTCCCGGCGATGGCCTCCTCCGCGCTGTTCGTCCCGCTCCACGCGCGCGGCGGCGTGCTGGGCGTGCTGGCGCTCTGGCGCGGCGGCGACAGCGCGCCCTTCACCGAGAGCGACGTGCCGCTGATCGAGGAGATCGCCTCCCGCGCCTCGCTGGCCCTGGAGAACGCCCGCCGCTACACCACCGAACTGCGCACCGTGGAATCGCTCCAGCGCAGCCTGCTGCCCCCCTCGCGGGTGGCGCTGAGCGCGGCCGAGTCCTCCGGCCTCTACGTCCCCGCCGACAACGCCCAGGGCATCGGCGGCTGCTGGTACGACGTGATCGAACTGCCCGCCGCCCGGGTGGCGTTCGTCATCGGGGACGTGGCCGGGCACGGGCTGGCCGCCGCCGCCACGATGGGGCGGCTGCGCACCGCCGTGCAGACCCTGTCCGACCTCGAACTCCCGCCGGAGGAACTGCTCACCCACCTGGACGACCTGGTGGTCCGGCTGGGCGCGGACGAGCCGGAGTCCCGGGTCGGCGGGGTGCTCGGCTCGACCTGCCTGTACTGCGTCTACGACCCCGTCACCGGCCACTGCGTCATGGCCGGGGCGGGACATCCGCCACCGGTCCTGATCACCGCGGACGGCGAGCACGCCCCCGTGCCCCTGACCCCCGGCCCCGCCCTGGGCACCGGGCACATGCCCTTCGAACCGCTGGACCTGACCCTCGCGCCGGGCAGCGTCCTGGCCTTCCCCACCCAGGAACTCGTCCGCGACGAGGGCCGGTCCCGGCGGCTGCGCGAGGCGCTGGCCGAGGCCGTGGCGGCGGGGGAGACCCCGGCCGCCACCGGGCGCGCCGCGCTGGACCGGGCGCTGACCGAACCGCCCACCGACGACGTGGCCCTGCTGGTCGCCGGGGTCCGGCTGCTGCCCCCCGGCTCCACGGCGACCTGGCGGCTGAAGGCCGAGCCCAGCGTCGTCGGCGAGGCCCGGCGGCTGATCGCCGCCCAACTGGCCGAATGGGACCTGGAGGGGCTGGCCTTCACCACCGAACTGATCGTCAGCGAGCTGATCACCAACGCCATCCGCTACGCGGCACCGCCCCTCGAACTGCGGCTGATCAAGGACGAGAGCCTGATCTGCGAGGTCTCCGACGCCAGCCAGACCCAGCCGCGGATGCGCCCCGCCCGGCTGATGGACGAGGGCGGGCGGGGGCTGTTCCTCATCGCCCAACTGGCGCACCGCTGGGGCAGCAGGTATACGCGGTCCGGCAAGACCATCTGGGCGGAGCAGCCGCTCGTCCCCGGCTGACCGGCGCGGCGACGGAGTCCGCCGGGGCCGCGGCCGGAGCGTCAGGGGCCCGGGGCCGGGTCACGGTGGCGGGGCGGTGGTCCCGTCCGTACCGCCACCGGGGGCACGGATCCGCGCGGCGGGAACGGACGCGCGCGTCCGGGGCGGACCCACGCCCTTGGGGCCGGGCCCGCGCGCCGGGAGTCGGCCCCGCGCGCTGGAGCCGGACCCGGCACCTGGACCGAGGCACGAACCGCCGCGCCGCTCAACGCTCCCCGCGCACCGGCCCTCCGGCCCGGGGAGGACGGTCCCGAGGGGCGCTTCCCGAAGCCGTCCCGGTACGGCGCGGTCCCGGGGCGGCGCGGCGGCCGGCCGTGGGGCACCGCACGACGCCGCCCGGCCGCGGTCGGCGTCGTGACGAAGGCTCCGCCGGCCACGGGGCACCGGCCCGGGCACCGCGCCCGCCGGTCATCCCCCGGCCGGACCCGGGGCGTCCCCCTCCCCGGCCGCCCGGAACTCCACCGCCACCACACCGTCCACCTGGCGGCACAGCTCCTCCAGCGCGGACGGCCGCACCTCCGCCGGGAGCCGCCCGCTCAGGGTGACGTGTCCGTGGGTGACGTCCACCTGCACCGAGGACGGGGCCAGCCCCAGTGAGCCGACCAGGGCCTCCTCGATGATCTCGGTCCGGATGAGCCGGTCCTGGCGCAGGAAGACCCGCAGCAGGTCGCCCCGGCTGACCACCCCGACCAGCCGCCCCGCGTCGTCGACCACCAGCAGCCGCTTGATGCCCGCCCGCGCCATGGTGCGCGCGGCGTCCACGACGCTCCAGTCCTCGCGCGCGCAGACCGCCGGGGAGGTCATCAGCCCCTCCGCGTCCGTGGCCGCCGCCTTGGCCGCCGCGGGCCAGCAGGGCTCCGCCGTCCCGGCCGACCCGTCCGGCTCACCGCCCCACATCTTCTGCAGGAGATCCGCCTCCGAGACGACCCCCACGGGCCGGTGCCCATCGTCCACCACCGGCACCCCGGTGATGTCGTACTCCTGCAGCAGGTGGGCGATCTCCTTGAACGGTGTCCCGCGCTGGACGCGGACCACGGCGTCGCTCATCAGGTCGCCCACCCTCTGGTGCTTCATCAGGGTCTTCCTCTCCGCTGCCGGACCGGCTCGTCCGGCGTTCGCCGTCCTTGCCCGTGAAACGTCCCGCGCGGCCCCGGGGTGCCCGCGAGCCGCCGCCGCGACCGGCGCCGGATGCACCCGAACGGAGGACACGGGCGGAGGAACCGGCGGCGCCCGGCCCACGGCCGACGGCCCGCCGGGAGCCGTCCCACCCGGGGGCGAGGCCCCGGCCGGGCCTCCGGCACCGGGGGCGGCCCGTCTCCGGCACGGGAGGCCCGTCCGTCTTTGGCGCGGAGGGGAGGCCCCCGGAGCAGGGGGCCGATCCGCGCCCGGCGTAGGAGGGCCTCCCCGCGGGCACATCCCTTCCCGGGCCCTCGGACTCCGCCGTGTCCGGCCGTACTCCGCCCGCGAGCGGCCCCCGTCGCGGGTGCCCCGACGCCCCATCACCCGAACAGGGACGGGAGACCGCATGACACCCCGCTCGCCGCACGCGCCCCGCTCACCGCGCCCCGCGCGCACCCGCCGCGTCGCCGTCGCCCTCGCCGCCGTCCTGTGCGCGGCGGTGGTGCCCCCGGCCGCGACCGCCGCCGACCGCACGGCCGTCCGGGGAGCGGCGCCCCCGGTGCCGCTGCGGGTGGCGACGTACAACATCCACGCCGGAGCGGGCCAGGACGGCGTGTTCGACCTGGACCGCACCGCGGACGCCCTGCGGGAGCTGCGCGCCGACGTGATCGGCCTCCAGGAGGTCGACGTCCACTGGGGCGAGCGCAGCGGCTTCGCCGACGAGGCCCGCCAACTCGCCGCGGGACTCGGCATGCGCGTGTTCCTCGCCCCCGTCTACGACCTCGACCCGGCGACCGAGGGGGCCCCGCGCCGCCGCTTCGGCGTCGCCGTGCTGAGCCGCCTTCCGGTCCTGGCGGCGCGGAACCACGAGATCACCCGGCTCTCCACCCAGACACCCGACCCCGTCCCGGCGCCCGCGCCCGGCTTCGCGGAGGTCGTGGTCGACGTGCGCGGGGTCCGCGCGCACGTCTACTCCACCCATCTGGACCACCGGGCCGACCCGGCGGTCCGCCGGGCCCAGGTCGCCGACATGCTCGACGTCCTGGCCGCGGGCACGGGCCCGAAGGTGCTGGTCGGCGACTTCAACGCGGAACCGGGGGCGGCGGAGCTGGCGCCCCTCTGGCGGCGGCTGCGCGACGCCGCGCCGGACGCCGGGCCCACCTACCCGGCGCTCGGCCCCGTCAAGCGCATCGACCTCGTCGCCGTCTCGCCCGGGGTCACCGTCACCGGCGCCCGTACGGTCGCGACGGCGGCCTCGGACCACCGCCCGGTGGTCGTGGACCTGGCCGTGCGCGGCCGGGACCGCCGCCCCGCCCCGCGCCCCGCCGGACCGGCCGCGGCCGCGTTGTCCGACCCCCTCGCTACGCTCGGCCCATGAGTGTCTCCCTCTACTACCGGGCCGACCGCGCCACACCCCTGACCGAGGCCGAAGCGGCCCTCGTCCAGCGCGTCGCCGCCGCCCACACGGCCTCCTTCCCCTACGAGGACGAGGAGAGGCTGTACCTCTACGAGGGCGAGGACGACGCCCCCGGGCGGATCGTGGGCGGCTCCACCAAGATGCCGTTCGACCCCGACCGGGTGGTGACGGTCATCGTCCGGGTGCTCGGCTCAGTCACCGAACTGCGCCGCGCCCTGCCGGACGCGCGGTGGAGCGTCCACCTGGACGACCTCGACGTGCCCTGGGACGAGACGGAGGGCTACGCCCTGCCCGGGATGGACCGCCCGTGGCCCGGCGGCGAGTTCTGACCCGCTCCGCCACCACCCCCGCCGCGCGCGGCCCACGAGAAGAGAGCAGGACCGTCATGTCCCGGAACAAGCGGACCGTCGAGACCTACCTGGACGGATTTCGCCGGAACGACCACGAGCAGATCCTCTCCTGTCTGACCGACGACATCGAGTGGACCGTCTTCGGCGGCTTCCGCCTGACCGGCAAGAAGGCCTACGACGCGGCCATCGAGGGGCCCGGCTTCGTACCGCCCCCGCGTCTGGAGGTGGTGCGCATGGTCGAGGAGGACGACGTGGTCATGGCGGAGATCACCGGGGAGGTGGAGCGGGACACCGGTGAGGTGATGCGCATGTCCATGGCCGAGGTCTTCCGGATGCGCGACGGCAGGATCTGCGAGCGGCGCGCCTGGGTGATCGAACTCAAGGAGAACGACTACCGCTGACCGCCCGTTTGCCGGTGTCCGTCGGCCGGGGCGCGGTGCCGTGCCCGCGTGGGGGCGGGCACGGCACCGCGCGGCGCGCGCCCGTCCGCACGCGTCGGCGGGTCAGCCGGTGCCGGTGCTCCCGCGTTCGTGGACGACGACGCCGTCCAGGACGGTGAGGTCGATGGGGAGCGCGGGTATGTCGTGCGGGTCGGTGGCGCGCAGGTCACCGCCGAGTACGCACAGGTCGGCCACCTTGCCCGGCTCGATGCTGCCCTTCCACTCCTCGGCGAAGTCCTGCCGCGCGGCGTTGACGGTGTAGGCGCGCAGCGCCGTCTCCAGGGTGACGCGCTGCTCGGGGCCGCTGACCCGTCCCGTCGCCTTGGACTCGCGCAGCAGCATCGCGGCCACGCCGCGCCGCCAGTTGGGCTCGGTGATCGGGGCGTCCGAGCCGACGCAGACCGGGATGCCGGCCTCGGCCGCGGACCGCACCGGCCACTGGTAGTCCGAGCGGGCGCTGCCGACGATGTCGTCCATCAGATCCGCGATGGTCCACTTGATGGCCGGGTTCATGTTGACGCCGTACCCGTGCGCGGCCAGCTTCGCGAGGCTCTCGGCCGAGGCGAAGTCGCCGTGGATGATGTAGTGCCGGGCGTCCGGCCGGGGGTGGGCGGACTGGGCGGCGGCGAAGGCGTCGACGACCGTGTCGATGCCCCGGTCGCCGGTGACGTGGACGCCCAGTTGGTGGCCGGCGGCGTGGGCGACCCGGATCATCTCGGTCAGCTCCGCCTCCTTGAGCCCGGCGTCCGCGCCGTGCACGCAGAGCGCGCCGTGGCCGCCGCCCTCGTACGGCTCGTGCATCCAGGCGGTCTCGTTGGGCGGGACCCCGTCGGCGAACATCTTGACGCCGATCACGGCCAGCCGCCGGGGGTCCACGTCGTCGGGCAGGCCGAGCCCTCTGAGCCCCTCGGTCACCTCGGCCGCCGAGCCGCCCATCGGCGCGGGCAGCAGCAGTACCCGGACGCGGCAGCCCAGTTCGTCGGCGCGGGCCAGTTCGACGTAGGCGTTCAGGGTGGCGGTGTCGAGGCCGCCGCCGAGGATCTCGGCGCCGCCGGGGCCGAGGCCGGGCTCCGTGTAGCTGGTGATGCCCTCGGCGTGCAGCGCGGCCACGGCGCTGCGGATGGCCTCCTTGCGCTGCTCCACGGTCGCGGGCGGGACCAGGCCGGTCACCAGGGCCTGCGCGGTCTCCTTGAGGATGCCGGTGGGCTCGCCGTCCGCGTCGACGTCGATGACGCCGCCCGCCGGGGGCTCGGTGGAGCGGGTGATCCCGGCGAGTTCGAGGGCCCGGGAGTTG
Source organism: Streptomyces sp. NPDC107521 (assembly GCF_055598485.1). Taxonomy (NCBI): domain Bacteria; kingdom Bacillati; phylum Actinomycetota; class Actinomycetes; order Kitasatosporales; family Streptomycetaceae; genus Streptomyces; species Streptomyces sp. NPDC107521. The sequence continues at coordinate 114,488 of NZ_JBVKAT010000013.1, read as the reverse complement.
ACCCAGACCATGTGGCCGGAGAAGTCGGTGAGGCAGACGGGGTGGTCGGGGGCGACGGCGTCCAGGTCGGCGCGGTGCGGGCGGCGCGACGGCTCGGCCAGGCACTCGGCCAGGTAGCCGACGTCCCAGCCCAGCCCGGTGATCCACTCACCGGGCGGCGCGGCGGCCGCCGTCGCGCGGACCGCCTCGGCGGTGTCGGCGATGGACTCCACCGCCGGGTGGCCCAGGGCCAGGGCGAACGGAGGGCTGGTCAGCGCCCAGGCGGCGGCGTGCAGATGGGAGTCGTTGATGCCGGGCAGCACGGTGCGTCCGGCCAGGTCGACGGTCCGGGTGCCGGGGCCGGCGAGGGCCCGGATCTCGGCGTCGGTGCCGACGGCGAGGACACGGCCGTCCCGGACGGCGACCGCCCGTGCGACGGAGAACGCGTCGTCGATGGTCAGTACGTCGCCGCCGGTCAGGATGAGGTCCGCGGTCTGAGGCATCGGTGACCTTTCTGCCTGGTGAAGGGATGTCGGGGTGGGGAGGGGCGCCCGGCCCGGAGCGGGCCGCCCGGGGGCGCGGTGCCGGGCCCGGGTACGGGTACGGGGCCGGGTCCGCACGGGGTGCCGGCGGGCCCGGCGACGGCGGGAGCGGACGGGACGGGGGCCGGTCCCGATGGCCGGGGGCGGTGGGTGGACCGTGCCGGAACGGCCCGTCCGTGCACAGGGACGGGGCGGCCGGTCGGCCGGGCCGGTTCGCGCGGGGTGGCGCGCGCCGGTGGTCCGGTCGCGTGCCGGGCCCGGCCGGGTCAGAGGCCGAGCACGCGGCGGAGCCAGGAGCGGCGTGCGGCGAGGGCGGCCCGGGTGATCTCGTGGTCCGGGGCGAACACGTCGAAGCCGTGGAACGCCCCCTGCCAGATGTGCAGTTCGGCCCGGCCCCCGGCCGCCCAGATGCGGGAGGCGTAGGCCACGTCCTCGTCGCGGAAGAGTTCGGCGCTGCCCGCCTCGACGAAGGCGGGCGGCAGACCGGACAGGTCAGCGGCGCGGGAGGGGGCGGCGTAGGGCGACACCCCGGCCGCCGGGTCGCCCGCCCGTTCGCCCAGCAGCGCCCGCCAGGCGAGGACGTTCATCTCCCGCTGCCAGGTGCCGCTGCCGTCGTACTGGTGGCTGGAGACGGTGGTGTTGGTGTCGTCCAGCATCGGGCACAGCAGCAACTGCCCCGCCGGCACCGGTCCCCGGCGGTCGCGCGCCAGGAGACAGACCCCGGCGGAGAGCCCGCCCCCGGCGCTGCCGCCCATGACGACCAGCCGGCCGGGGTCGACGCCGAGTTCCGCCGCGTGTCCGGCCATCCAGCGGAACCCGGCGTAGCAGTCCTCCACCGGTGCCGGGTCCGGGTGCTCGGGGGCGAGGCGGTACTCCACGTTGACGGCGACGACCCCGAGGTCCTCGACGAGGTCCGCCAGGCGCGGGGTGTCCTGGTGGCGGTGGCCGCTGATCATGCCGCCGCCGTGGATGTTGAACAGCCCCGGGACCGGCCCGGCGGCGCCGCGCGGCCGCAGCACGGTGACGTCGAGCGGTGGCGCCCCCTCGGGACCGGGGACGGTCCGCTCCTCGGCGTCGATGGCGCGGTCGCCGATGACCTCGGCGACCGTCGGCAGCGGGATGGCCGAGGCCGAGTCGCGGACCGCGGCGACGCCGTCGGGGGAGGGGGCGGGCCCCTCGGCGCGGGGCATCGCGTCGAGGACGGCGCCGAGCGCGGGATCGAAGGGGACGGGGGTGACGCGCATGGTGCTCCCTCGGGGCGGGTCGGACGGGTGGCGGCGGCCGGTGGTCAGCGCGGTGCGGCGAAGGTCAGGGCCCGCGCGGGATTGTCGACCATGATGGTGCGCAGGGCCTCCTCGGCCACGCCGAGCCGTCCGAGCGCGGGCAGGAAGTGGCGCGGGATGTAGTCGTACCCGTGGCCGCCGTACTTCTTGAGCTGGATCTTCTGGCAGACGTCGTGGCCCAGGAGGATCTGCTCCGTGTGGCCCCGCTCGACCAGTTCGGCGATGCCCCGGGCGGTCTTGTGGTCGCTAGTGAGGAACAGGTGTCCCCAGGGGCTTCCGGGGGAGGCGAGGAAGTCGAACTCCACGAAGACGCCCCGCTCCAGCACACGCCGGCCGAGCGCCGGGTCGGCGAGGATCTCCCCGGCGTGGCCCAGCACGACGCTGGAGGGGGCGACGCCCTCCTCCGCGAGGATGTCGAGGACCCTGAGCTTGTCCTCGCCGACGCCGCCGACGTGGAAGGTGACGGGCGCGCCCGTCACCCTGCTGGCCCGTCCGCTCGCCCGGACGCTCTTGAGTTCGCCGTCGGTCAGCGGCGCGGTCTCCGCGCCGACCTCCCCGATGATGCCGGAGCGCACCCCGGTGCCGTCGGCGCCGAGCACGATGTCGCGCACGATGGTGTCGGCCAGTTCGTCGACGCCGCGCCGGGAGAAGTCCTCCGGGTGGAAGGTCGGCGTGTACCAGCCGCCGCCCATCACGACGGTGAGCCCGGAGGCCAGCGAGAGCCGCCGCAGCGCCTCCGGGTCCCGGCCCAGGCCGATGGGGGAGACCTCGACCAGGGTGCCGCCGCCGCTGTGGGCGAAGGCGAGCACCTCCGTGAGCATCTCGTCGAAGTCGCCCATCACGTCGTTGTCGGCGTTGGGACGGCCCTGCCGGGTGCGGGCCAGGTTGGCGGAGGTGAGCGGCTCGGCGGCCGCCGGGGAGTCCTCGCCGGGCCGGTGGAACCGGGGCGGGCGGCGCAGGTCGACGAAGACGTGCTCGTGCATGAGCGTCGGGCCGAGCGTCGCCGGGTCGACGGGGCCGGTGACGCTCAGGACCCGCCCGGAGAGGTCGGGGATCTCGAAGGGGTGGCGGCTCACGCGTCGGTCCTTTGCTCGGCGATGGTCAGCAGCCGTCCCGGGTTGCGCACCGTGACGGTCTCGACGAGGGCGTCGTCCGCCCCGAGCATCCGCAGGTAGGGGACGAACTGTTCGAGGAGGAAGCCGTAGCCGCCCCCGCCGTGGGCGAGCAGCCCCGCCTTGGAGGCGATGCCCTGGGACAGCAGGACCCGTCCGGCGTGACCCCGCCGGGCGAGCTCCAGTACGGCGGCGGCCACGTCCTGGTCGTCGCTGGCACTGGCCGCCGAGGGCAGTCGGCCCAGCCGGTCGAACTGCACGAACACCCCGCGCTCCAGCAGGGGTTCGAGGTCGTCGGGGCGGGGGGAGAGCGCGTCGCAGCCGCCGACGGCCACGCGGCCGAGGTCCGCGCCCTCCTCGGCCAGCAGGTCGAGCACGCGCCGCTGGGCGCCGGGGTCGGCGGAGCGGCGGAGCGAGACGGCGGCGCCGGTGTCGGCCGAGGCGCGGGCCGCGGCGACGAGGACGGCGCGCTCGGCGGGCTCCCGGGGGTCGAGGGCGCCGAGCCGTCCGATCACACCGGCGCGGACGCCGTCCACGCCCTCGGTGAGTTCGCGGACGAACTCCTCGGTGAGCTCCTCCGCGGACTCCCCGGCGGGGACACCGCCCCACGCGGGGTGATGACGGCCGGTTCCCATGACGACGGTGACGCCCGCGGCCTCGGAGATCCGGCGCAACCCGTCGGGATCGCGACCCAGTTGGGCGGTGGTGAGGTCCACCAGCGTGCCGCCGCCGGCCCGCCGGAACGCGGCGGCCTCCTCGGTGGCGACCCGCTCGTCCCGGAGCAGCCAGTTGTCCCGGTTGGGGGCGCCCAGGGCGATGTCTCCGAGCAGGCCCGTCGTCAACGGCGCCCGGTAGAAGGCGATCCGGGTCGCGGTGGCCGGGCGGGTGCGGCCCGAGGCCGCCCAGGACTCGGCGGTGTCCCCGGGCGGGGCGGAGTCGCTCAGCAGGTGTTCATGGGGGAGCACCGCGCCCAGCGTGTCCGGCGCGACCTCGCCGGTGACGGTGACGACGGTCCCCCCGGGCAGCGGCACGGGGGCCGGCGCACCGGCCGTCCCCGCCGTCGAGTCGGTAGTGGACATGCGGTCACGCTAACAGATGAGATACCTGATCGTATACGATCAGGCGGGCCGGATTTCACCGCTCACCTGCTCACCACTCACCGCGTCGGGCCCGCGGCATCCGGCGGAGCCTTCCCCGGCGCCGTGCCGTCTCGTTCCGGACGGGTTCGACGTCCGTGCGGTGCCGCGGCCCGTGCGGTGCCTCGGTCCACGCGGGAAGCGGGGGGGGGCGGGGGCGGGCCGGCACGTTCGCCCGCCGGGTCGGTGCGGGGCCCGCCGGGTCGGCGCGGGACGCGTCGGACCCCGCCCGCGAAGGGGACCGTCCCCGGGGGGAGTTCCCCCAGCGGACGGTGCCGGCGGGGCGGGGAGCACGCGGGCGCGTCCGGTGCGGCCCACCGGGACCCGCGCGGCCCGAAGCCCCTCCGTCGCTCCGGGCCGCGCGGCCGGTCCCGCGGACCGCCGGGCCGTTGCGGGGCCGCTTCCGGCCCCGCCGGATCCGCCCGCCCCGTCCGCCCCGCAGGGCTACTCGCCGGACTGCGACCGGTGCAGCGCCTCCGCCGTCGCGATCTTGTGCGCGCAGGCCACCTGCTCGATCTCCCGGGCGCTCGCCCGCTCCCCGATCAGCTCCAGCAGCCGTTCGTGCTCCTCGACGGACCGGCGGGCCCGCCCGGGGACATGGCTGAAGGTGGAGCGGCGCATGTGGTCCAGCCGGGCCCACTCCGCCTCCAGCAGCGAGACCAGGTGGTCGTCCGGGCAGTGCTCGTAGAGCGAGAAGTGGAACTCCCGGTTGAGCGCGGTGAAGGAGGCGGGGTCGAAGTCCTCCAGCGCCGTGGTCATCCGGGCGTTGATCCGCCGGGAGCGCTGGATGTGCCGCGCCGTCATGTGCGGGGCGGAGATCGCCGTCGCGTACCCCTCCAGGCGGGCCAGCACGTGCAGCGAGTGCTCCACCTGGGCGGCGTCGAAGACGGCCACCCGGGCGCCGATGTTGCGGACGACCTCGACGAGCCCGTCGGACTGGAGCCTGCGCAGCGCCTCGCGCAGCGGGATGGTGCTGACCCCGGTCTCGCGCGCCAACTGGCTGAGGACCAGCCGGTAGCCGGGACCGTAGGTCCCGTCGAGGATGCGCGAACGCAGCAGCTCGTAGCTGACCTCGGCCTTCGAGCCCGTGGACCGGGCCTGCTTCTCCGTGGCACTCATAGGTGTTCCCCTACCCCGGGCCGGGCGGACGCGGCGCGGCCACCCGGCCCATGCACTCGTACGCTCACCGCGCAAGGACCTCAAGGACTGTACGGCGGAACTCCTCACCGGCGAGAACCTGGAGGTGGTCGCCGGGCACCGTGATCAGCTCGGCCCCGTCGACGAGCCCGGCGACCCGCTCGATGCCCCGGGTCATCATGTCCTGTTCCCCGACGACGAGGACCGGCGGCGTGGCACCGGTCCAGGAGCGCGGGGCGAACGGCGTGCCGCGCAGCCCCTCGACGCAGAGCGCGAAGCCCGCGGCGCGCTCCCCGTGCGCGCCCACCATGCCGGCTATGGCCCCGGTGAAGGGGTCGGCGGGCGGCGTCCCGTCGGCCACCGCACGGTGCAGCGCCGCCACGTCCACCGCCTCGAAGGGCTCCGCGGGGCTCAGTCCGCCCAGCACCGCCCGCCGGACCCGGCCGGGGGCCGCCGCGGGCAGTTCCCAGGCGAGCCGGGCGCCCAGCGAGTAGCCGACGACGTCGAACTCGCCGGCCCCGACCTCGTCCAGCACCGTGACCAGATCGCGGGCCTGGGCGTCGGCACCGGCCTCGGCGGCCCCGGCCGGCGCCGGGCTCCGCCCGTGGCCCCGAAGGTCGGGCACCAGCACCGTGCGCCCGGCGTCGGCCAGCGCCCCGGCGACGCCGGTGTCCACCCAGTCCCGCCCCCCGTCGGAGCCGAAGCCGTGCACGAGCAGGACGGGCGGCTTCCCGGAGGGGGAGCCGGGGGCGAACGTACGGACGGTCAGACCGGTGCGACTCTGCATCTCTCGCGCCTCTCGCATCGAGTTTCGTATACGATTTGCCATCCTAGCGGTCCGGTGCACTCGCTGCCATGAAACCGGACGAAGGGCCTTCCCTTCTGGATCGTGGCTGATATCGTATACGATTACTGGACGGGTGGTCCGGTACCGGAGACGGCCCGTGAGCGGGCGGACCGGTCACCGCGAGGACCGCCGCCGTCCGCCGCCCCGCGTCCCCGTCCCACCGGCCCGGCCCGGTGCCAACCGCTCCTCGGCACGCGCCCGCCGCCGCCCACGCCCCGGGAGAACTCCCATGCCGCATCCGCTGGGAACCCAGCCCTCGAAGATCATCGCCGTCCACCTCAACTACGCCTGCCGGGCGAAGGAGCGCGGACGCGTACCCGACCAGCCCTCCTACTTCCTCAAGCCCCCCTCCTCCCTCGCCGGGACCGGCGACGACCTGGTCCGCCCGCGCGGCTGCGAACTCATGTCCTTCGAGGGCGAGATAGCGCTCGTCATCGGCCGCCGCGCCCACCGCGTCGCCCCCGGACAGGGCTGGGGCCACGTCGCCTGGGTCACCGCCGCCGACGACGCGGGCGCCTACGACCTGCGCCACGCGGACCGCGGCTCCAACCTCCGCTCCAAGGGCGCCGACGGCTTCACCCCCCTCGGCCCCCGGCTCCTGGACGCCCGCGCCCTCGACCCCGCCGCCCTCCGGCTGCGCACCCGGGTCAACGGCGAGACCGTCCAGGACGCCGACACCTCCACCCTCCTCTTCCCCTTCGGCGACCTGGTCGCGGACCTCTCCCGGCTCGTCACCCTCGAACCCGGCGACGTCATCCTCACCGGCACCCCCACCGGCGCCTCCGTCGTCACCCCCGGCGACACCGTCGAGGTCGAGGTCACCACCGCCGACGGCCGGTCCACCGGGGTGCTGCGCAACACCGTCGCCGAGGCCGGGCACGACCTCGCCGCCTGGGGCGCCATGCCCCGCGTCGACGACGCCCTGCGCGCCGACGCCCTGGGCGCCGCCCACACCGCGGAGCCCGCCCTCGACCCCGGCCTCGCCCGGGCCCTGCGCGAGGTGGCCACCGCCACCCTCAGCTCCCAGATGCGCAAGCGCGGGCTGCTGCACATGACCATCGACGGCGTGCGCCCCACCGACCCCGCCGCCAAGATGGTCGGCACCGCCCACACCCTGCGCTACCTCCCGCTCCGCGAGGACCTCTTCGCCCGGTACGGCAACGGCATGAACGCCCAGAAGCGCGCCGTCGAGGAACTCCGCCCCGGCCAGGTGCTCGTGATGGACGCCCGCCGCGACCCGACCGCCGGCACCATCGGCGACATCCTCGCCCTGCGCGCCAAGGTCCGGGGGGCCGCGGGCGTCGTCACCGACGGAGCCCTGCGCGACAGCGCCGCCGTCACCGGGCTCGGCCTGCCCACCTACTACGCCGCCGAGCACCCCGCCGTCCTCGGCCGCCGCCACGTCCCCTGGGACACCGGCGTGCCCGTCGCCTGCGGCGGCGCCCTCGTCCAGCCCGGCGACATCCTCGTCGGCGACGCCGACGGTGTCGTCGTCGTGCCCCCGGACCTGGCCCGCGAACTCGCCACCGAGAGCGCCGAACAGGAGCTCCAGGAGCGCTTCATCGCCGAACGCGTCGCGGACGGGGAGCCGGTCCAGGGCCTCTACCCGCTCGGCCCCTCCTGGCGGCCCGCCTACGAGCAGTGGCGCGACAGCCAGTCCTGACCCACCCCGTCCCCGCCCCTCCACCCACGGAGCACCCCATGAAGTTCCGCAGCGACCCCGCCACCATCCGCGGCTCCATCGCCCCCGTCGTCACCCCCTTCACCGCCGAGGGCGCCGTCGACCACGACAGCCTGCGCGGACTCATCCGCTGGCAGCTCGAATCCGGCTCGCACGGCATCTCCCTCGGCGGCTCCACCGGCGAGCCGTCCGCCCAGACCACCGCCGAGCGCATCGCCGCCATGCGGACCGTCGCCGACGAGATCGGGGACCGCGTCCCCTTCCTGCCCGGCACCGGCTCCCACAAGCTCGACGAGACCCTGGAGATCACCGCCGCCGCCCGCGACCTCGGCGCCGACGCGGCCCTCGTCATCACCCCGTACTACGCCCGGCCCACCCAGGAAGCGCTCTACCAGTGGTACGCCACGGTGGCCCGCGAGTTCCCCGACCTGCCGCTCGTCGCCTACAACGTGCCCTCCCGCACCGCCGTCGACATCGCGCCGGAGACCGTGCGGCGCCTGTTCACCGACTTCGACAACTTCGTCGGCGTCAAGGAGACCACCAAGGACTTCGAGCACTTCTCCCGCGTCCTGCACGCCTGCGGCCGCGAACTGCTCGTCTGGTCCGGCATCGAGCTGCTGTGCCTGCCACTGCTCGCCCTCGGCGGCGCGGGCTTCGTCTCCGCCGTGGCCAACCTGGCCCCCACCGCCGTGGCCCGCATGTACGAGCTGTGGGAGGCCGGCGACTTCGACGCCGCCCGGGACCTGCACTACCGGCTCCACCCCCTCGTCGACCTGCTGTTCGTCGAGACCAACCCCGCCCCCGCCAAGTGGGTCCTGGAACAGCAGGGCCTGATCGCCTCCGGCCACGTCCGCCCGCCGCTCACCCCGCCCACCGAGGACGGCCTCACCCGCATCCGCGCCCTGCTCGCCGAGGGCGGCGACCTCACCCAGCAGATCTGACCCACCGAACGGAAGAGACATCCCCATGTCCACCACACCGACCGCGGGCCGCCCCGACGGCCTGCCGGAGCAGATCCGCCACTGGATCGGCGGCGAACTGCTCGACAGCGCCGACGGCCGCACCTTCCCCGTCAGCGACCCCGTCTCCAACGCCCCCTACACCCGGGCCGCCGCCGGCGGCACCGCCGACGTCGACCGCGCCGTCGCCGCGGCCACCGCCGCCTTCCCCGCCTGGTCGAAGCTCGGCAACCGCGAGCGCGCCCGCGTCCTGTACCGCATCGCCGACGCCGTCGAGGCTCGCGAGGAGCGCCTGGCCGCCCTGGAGACCTTCGACTCCGGCCTCCCCATCACCCAGGCCCGCGGCCAGGCCCGCCGCGCCGCCGAGAACTTCCGCTACTTCGGCGACGTCATCGTCGCCCTCGGCGAGGAGGCGTTCCGCGCCGGGGACCAGCAGATCAACTACGTCGTCCGCACCCCCGTCGGCGTCGCCGGACTGATCACGCCCTGGAACACCCCGTTCATGCTGGAGAGCTGGAAGCTGGCCCCCGCGCTGGCTTCCGGTTGCACCCTCGTCCTCAAGCCCGCCGAGTGGACCCCGCTCTCCGCCAGCCTGTGGCCCGAGATCCTCGACGAGGCCGGTGTCCCCTCCGGCGTCGTCAACATCGTCCACGGCATCGGCGAGGAGGCCGGCCAGGCCCTCGTCGACCACCCCGGCGTGCCGCTGATCTCCTTCACCGGCTCCACGGACACCGGCCGCCACATCGTCCGCAGCTCCGCCGCCCACCTGAAGACCACCTCCATGGAGCTGGGCGGCAAGTCCCCGGTCGTCCTCTTCGCCGACGCCGACCTGGACGCCGCGCTGGACTCCGTCCTCTTCGGGGTCTTCTCCCTCAACGGCGAGCGCTGCACCGCCGGCTCCCGCGTCCTGGTGGAACGCCCCGTCTACGAGGAGTTCACCCGCCGCCTGGCCGAGCGCGCCGAGCGCGTCAAGGTCGGCCCGCCCTCCGACCCGGCCACCGAGGTCGGCGCCCTCGTCCACGCCGAGCACTACGCCCGCGTGCTGGACTACGTGGAGATCGGCCGCCGGGAGGCCAGGCTGGTCGCGGGCGGCGAGCGCCCCGCCCACCTGTCCGGGGGCAACTACCTCCAGCCCACCGTCTTCGCCGACGTCCCCCGCGACGCCCGGATCTTCCAGGAGGAGATCTTCGGTCCCGTCGTCGCCGTCGCCCCCTTCGACGACGAGGCCGAGGCCGTGGAACTGGCCAACGCCACCGAGTTCGGACTCGCCGCCTACGTGTGGACGTCCGATCTCAAGCGCGGCCACCGGATCGCCCACGCCGTCGAGTCCGGCATGGTGTGGATCAACTCCCACAACGTCCGTGACCTGCGGACTCCCTTCGGCGGCGTGAAGTCCTCCGGCCTCGGCCGCGAGGGCGGAGCGCATAGTATCGACTTCTACACCGAGTCGAAGATCGTCCACGTGATGCTCGGCGAGGCCCACACCCCCCGCTTCGGCGCGTCCTGACCGTCCAGGAGTCGCACTCATGACCACCCCTCCCGACGTCGTCCGCTCCGCCTACGCCCAGCTGGTCGTCACCGACCTGGACCGGGCCCGCTGGTTCTGGGTCGACATGCTCGGCTTCCACGTCCAGTACGAGGACGCGTCCCTGCTCTGCCTGCGCGGGACGGACGAACTCACCCACCACTCGCTGGTGCTCCGCCAGGGCGGCACCGCCGCCCTGGACCACCTCTCCTACCGGGTCCGCACCCCCGAGGACGTGGACCGCGCCGAGGAGTACTTCGCCGCGCTCGGGCTGCCCGTCCGCCGCGTCCCCCGGGGCGCCGGGACGCCCGGCGTCGGGGACGCCGTCCGGGTCGTCGACCCGCTGGGCTTCCCCGTCGAGTTCTTCCACGAGATCGACCGCGCCGAGCGCCTCATCCAGCGCTACGACCTGCGCCGCGGCGCCGAGATCGCCCGCCTCGACCACTTCAACATCTGCACCCCCGACATACCCGCGGCCTACGCCCACTACAAGGCGCTCGGCTTCGGCTGCTCGGAGACCATCGAGGGCGACGAGCACGAGCTGTACGCGGCCTGGATGTACCGCAAACAGACCGTCCACGACGTCGCCTTCACCGGCGGCGCCGGCCCCCGGTTGCACCACGTGGGCGTGGCCACCCACGAGTCCCACCAGGTGCTGCGCACCGCCGACCTGTTCGGCGCCCGGCGCATGGAGCACCACATCGAGCGCGGCCCCGGCCGGCACGGCGTCTCCAACGCCTTCTACCTCTATCTGCGCGACCCGGACGGCCACCGCGTGGAGATCTACACCTCCGACTACTACACCGGCGACCCCGACCACGAGACCTACCGGTGGAACGTCCACGACGACCGTCGCCGGGACTTCTGGGGCAACGCCGTGATCGAGTCCTGGTACAAGGAGGCCTCCCCGGTCCTCGACCTCGACGGTCGCCCCCAGCCCGTCGCGGAGTCGGCACTGGACGAGTCCGCGGTGCAGGTCGGCGCAGACGGCCTCGGCATCGTCGACCCGTCCAGGCCCGAGGACTGATCCCCCGCCCGGGGCACGGCCACCCCGCCGCCCCGGGCCCGGAGGGCCGGACGCACCACGCGTCCGGCCCTTCGCCGTGCCCGGGGGCGCGGGGCGAGGGACGCGGACGCGCGCGCGTGAGCGGCGGTGCGGGCGATGCTCGGGTGCGCGGTGGAGCGGGTGCGCGGACGACCGGGTGTCCGGGGGGTCCGGGCGGGCGTCGGGGGCCCGGTGGGCGGGTGTCCCTCTGCGGGTTGTGAGCGCTTGCGGGGGACGGGACGGGACGGGCCGCGGCGGGGCCCGCCGTCCGTCCCTCCCTGCCGTGTGTGCGCCGTGCCCACGACGTCCCCGGGGGCCGCGGACGGGCGTGCGCGCGGCGTACGGGCGCCAGTGCGTGCCGGGCCCGGGGGAGTGGTGCGTCGCGCCCATACGGCCGCCGTCCACCGGCCCGGTGCCGTCGTGGCCGCCGGCGCCCGTTGCCCGTCCCCCCGGCGGTGTGCGGGTGCGGCGTGCGGTGGCGATGCGTGCCGTGCGGTGGCGATGCGCGGTGTCCAGCCGGCCCGGACCGCGCCGGCCGCGCAGGGAAAAGCCGCTGCCGCCGGGGGTGGACCGGCGGCAGCGGGGTCGGGAAGCGCGGGGCGGGGGCGTGGGGGAGCGGGGGTCAGCCTCCGGTGGTGCGCGGGTCGGCGGGAGTGCCGGGACGGGCGTCCGCCACGAGGACCGTGTCCCCGGCGTGGCGCAGCCTCGGGCGGACCGCGCCCCACACCAGGACGCAGGCGGCGGCGCAGGCGACGGCCATCGTCACCGCCATGGTCACCTCCACCGAGCCGCCCAGCGCGGCCAGCGGCGCCACGACGGGGCCGACGGCGAAGCTCGACATGCCGAGCAGGGCGGCCGCCGTACCGGCCCGCTCCCCGTGCCCCGACAGGGCGAGGGTGGAGCTGTTCGGGCTGATCACGCCGTAGCAGAACAGCACCAGGGCCAGGACCACGAGCAGCGGCACCAGCCCGAACCCGCCGAGGACCGTGCCCAGCAGGGCCAGCGCGGCGACCGCGGTCGCCGTCGTGCCCACCACGTACATCCGAGCCGGACCGGCCCGCCGCACGAGCGCCCGGTTGAACAGCGAACCCGCCATCGCGACGACCGCGTTCACCGCGAAGACGACGCCGAACGCCTGGGGGGTGAGCCGGAAGCCGTCCTGGAGCACGAAGCTGATGGACGCCAGGTAGGTGAAGAACGCCGTGCCCGTGCACGCCCCGACCAGCAGGTAGCAGACGAACAGCCGGTCGCGCAGCACCGTGCCGAAGCGCCGCCCGGTGTCCGCGAGCCCGCCCCGGTGGCGCTGCCCGGCCGGCAGGGTCTCGGGCAGCAGTGTCCCCGCGACGACCACCAGGACCGCGCCGACCCCGGCGAGGACCACGAACAGGCCCCGCCAGTCCAGCACGGCGGCGAGCTGTCCGCCCGCGACCGGCGCCAGGACCGGGGCCAGCGCCCCCACCAGCCCGAGCAGGCTCAGCAGCCGGGCCAGTTCGATGCCGGAGGCGATGTCCCGGGCCGCGGCGAGCGCCACCACGACGCCCGCCGACCCGCTGACCCCCTGCAGGAACCGCAGCACCAGCAGGATCTCGATGTTCGGCGCGAACGCGCACAGCAGCGAGAACACCGTGAACAGCGCGACGCCCCACACCAGGGGCCGCCGCCGGCCCAGCCGGTCGCTCAGCGGGCCCGCCACGAGCTGCCCGAAGGCCAGCCCGAGCATGCACACCGACATCGACGCCTGGGCGAGGCTGTCACTGGTGTGCAGGTCCTTGGCGAGCTGCGGCAGCAGCGGCATGGAAAGGTCCATCGACAGCGGTCCGAAGACCTCCATCGAGCCCAGGACGAACGCGGCGCGGCGCGCGCTCATGACGCGCGCGCCGCGCGCCGTGGCCGTGGTCACCCGGACCGGCCGGCGGTGCCGAGGACGCGCCGCATCCACGACTCCCGGGCGGCCACCGCGCTCCGGGACACCTCGGTGTCCGGGGAGAAGCCGGTGAAGCCGTGGTAGCCGCCCGCCCAGACGTGCAGTTCGGCGGCGCCGCCCGCCTCCCAGACGCGGGTGGCGTAGTCGACGGCCTCGTCGCGGAACACCTCGGCCGCGCCGACCGAGACGTACGCGGGCGGCAGCCCGGACAGGTCCCCGGCGCGCGCGGGGGCCGCGTAGGGGGACACGTCGGCGGTTCCCCGGCGGGAGCCGAGCAGCGCCGTCCAGGCGGTGTCGTTGTTGCTGCGGTCCCAGATGCCGATGCCGTCGTACTGGCGGCTGGAGACCGTGTCGTTGCGGTCGTCGAGCATCGGGCAGTCGAGGATCTGGCCGGCGAGCGCGGGCCCGCCCCGGTCGCGGGCCATCAGGGCGACGGCCGCGCTCAGGCCCCCGCCCGCGCTCGCCCCGCCGACCACGATGCGGGCGGGGTCGACGCCGAGCGCGGCCGCGTGCTCGGCGAACCAGACCAGCCCCGCGTAGCAGTCCTCCGCGGCGGCGGGCGCCGGGTGCTCGGGGGCGAGCCGGTACTCGACGGTCACGGCGACCGCGCCGTACGCCAGCACGTCCTCGACCAGCCCGGCGACGCCGAACAGCCGGTTCCCGAGGACCATGCCGCCGCCGTGGATGCCGTAGAGGCCGGGCGCGTCGCGGACGCCGCCCCGGGGGCTGAGCACCGTCAGCTCCACGTCCGGCGCGCCCGCGGGGCCGGGCACGGTGCGGTGCGCGTACTCCACCGGCCGGTCGCCGATGACCTCCTCGACGGGGGGCACCAGGGTGGCGAAGTGCGCGCGGTTGGCCAGGATGGTGTCGGCCCGCAGCGGTATCCCCTCGATGAGGTCGCGGCACGCCGCCAGCCCCGGTTCGAGCTGCGGGTCGTAGGGGACGGGGATCATCGGCTGCTCCTGGGAGAGGGCGGGACGGGGACGGCGGGCACGGTCAGGGGCCCTCGGGGTCCACGACGCCGCGGTCCACCCAGAACGGCTCGACCAGGGCGCGCAGCTCCTCGGCCCCGACCCGCCGCACCAGGTCCAGGGCGCCGATGTTCTGCCGCACCTGTTCCAGCCGGGTGGCGCCGACGAGCGTCGTGGCGTTGGCGGGGTGGGTGAGCGTGAAGGCGACGGCCACCTGGGCGGGCGTGGCGCCGAGTTCCTCCGCGAGCGCGGTGATGCCCGGGACGGTCGCCACGATCGCCTCGCGGATCGAGCCGGGGTCGCGGCCGATCTCCCGGTCGGGCGAGGTGCGGCCGGCCAGGATGCCGCCCTCCAGCACGTCCGAGGCCTGCATGCTGAACCCGGAGTCGAACAGCTCGGCGAACGGCGCGCCGTCCGGGATCGAGCGCCGCGCGAGGCTGTACTTCAGCTGCGCGATCTGCGGTCCGTCGACGCCCCGCTCGGCGGCGATGCGGCGCAGGGCGTGGATGTTCGACGCCGACCAGTTGTTGACGCCCCAGGCCCGGATCAGCCCGGCCCGGGTGAGCGCCGACAGGTCGTCGACCAGGTCCTCCAGCCGTACGTCGTCGCGGCGCAGGTCGCCCAGGATCACCAGGTCGGCGTGGTCGAGACCGGTGCGCAGGAAGGCGTTCTTGAGCTGCGGGCCGAAGCCGTCCTCGCCGAAGGCCTCGATCCAGAGCTTCACCGAGGCGAGGTAGGTGTCACGGGGTGCTCCGGTGGCGCGCATGATCGAGCCCCACAGCACGTCGGTGAAGACCGGGGGCATGCCGGGCATGGCGTAGACGCCGACGTCGAAGAGGTTGACGCCCTCGTCCATGGCGTGGCGGACCATGGTGACGGCGTCCGCGAAGTCCATCCGGTCGAAGGTGTGCCACGAGCCGAGGGAGAGCGCGGACGCCTCCAGCTCGCTGGTGCCGATGCGGTGGCGGGGCAGCGGTGCGGTGGTCATGGGTGGGGCCTTTCGTCGGTGGCTCGGCCGGGCGTCCGCCCGGCCGCGGGGCGGGCGGGACGGCGGGCCGTCGAGTCGGTGGGGCGGTGCGCCGCGTGGTCGGTGTGCCGCGCGGGGCCGTGCTGAGCGGTGCCCTGCTGTGCCCTGCCGGGCCGGGCCGGGCCGGGTCGTGCCGTGCGGCGGGGCGTGGGCCGGGCGCGCGCGCCGGGCACCCGCGGTCGCGCGGGACCCCGGCCGGTGGCGCGGCCGCTCGGCGCGGCCCGGGCCGCCGGGAGGGCGGGGTGTCCGGGTCGAGCGGGCGGGTCAGGGGAGGCGCGGGTCGACGACGGCCTTGATCTCCTCGTGGCGGCTCATCGCGGCGATCCGCTCGGAGGCCCCGGACAGGCCGACGGGCGCGCCGAAGAGCCGGTCCCAGGGCATGCGGTCGGCGAAGGAGGAGAAGAAGCCGATGGCGTCGTGGTAGTCGGCGATGTCGCCGTTGAGGGAGCCGATGACGTTCAGCTCCTTGCCCATCACCGTGCCCATCGGCACCGGCTCGGAGACCGGTCCGGTGCTGCCCACGATCACCACGCGACCGCGCTGCGCCGCCATCTCCACGGCCTCCCGGCCCACCGAGGGGGCTCCGGCGAAGTCGAGGACCAGGTCGGCGCCCCGGCCGCCGGTCAGCTCCCGCACCCGGGAGACGACGGCTTCCGAACCGTCGGCGATGTCGACCGTCTCATCGGCGCCGAACTCCCGGGCCAGCGCCAGCCGCGCCGGGGGAGCGCCCACGGTGATCACGCCGCCGGCGCCGCTGATGCGGGCGACGGCGGTCGCGAACAGCCCGAGCGCCCCCGAGCCCTGCACGACGACCCGGGAGCCGGGGCGGACGCCGCCGGCCCGGGAGAAGGCCCGCAGCACGGTCTTCGCCGCGCAGCCCGCCATCGCGGCCCAGGTGTCGGGGATGTCGCCGGGCAGCAGCAGCTTGGCCGCCCGCGGCACCACGTAGGCGTACTCGCTCAGCCCCGCCGTGGCGAACGGCGGCACGTCGGAGCGCTGGAGGAACCCGTAGCCGCGCTCGGAGCAGGCGACCGGCTCGCGCAGCACGGCGCAGCCGTGGCAGGCGCCGCAGGTCGACTCGGACCAGCCGATGCGGTCGCCGACGGTCAGTTCGCGGCCCAGCGCGTCGCGGGTGTCCTCCCCGACGGCGACGATCTCCCCGACCATCTCGTGGCCGAGGACCATCGGCAGCATGCCCGGGAAGCTCATCTTGCCGGACCAGATCTCGATGTCGGTGCCGCACAGGGTCGTGCAGACGATGCGCACCAGGGCGGCGCCCGGTTCCGGCTTCGGGGGCAGGGGCAGTTCGGTGAGGTCCAGCGCGGCGCCGTGCGCGGTGAGGACGGCTGCGCGGGTCGACGAGGGAATGTCCATCGGAACTCCTTTTGAATCGAGCGTTTCGGGGGCTCGACGATGCGTTAGTCTACGGACGTTGATTTAAATGTCGAGACCCTGAGAGCAACGAGGAGCACCCGTGCGCAGAGCCGACGGCGACGCCCGCAATGCATCGGCCGACCTGATCCTGCGGGGCGGTGCGGTCCACTCCCTGACGCCCGGCGGCGGGGACGCGACCGCCCTCGCCGTGCGCGACGGGCTCGTCTCCCACCTCGGCGACGACCGTGAGGTGATGGCCCACGCCGGGCCCGCCACCCGGATCGTCGACCTCGCCGGGCGTGCCGTGCTGCCCGGCATCAACGACGCCCATCTCCACGCCACCTGGCTCGGCGCGATGTGGCCCACGACCCTGTTCGGCGACGAGGCCGGCCCCGGGCCCGTCCCCCACCGGCCGCTCCTCGACGACGCCCAGCGCCGCGAGGCCATCCTGCGGGCCGGGGCCCTGGTCTCCTCCCTGGGCATCACCAGCTACACCGAGCCCGGCCTCGGCCCCGGCGAGGACCACGGCGAGAGCGGTGCCTTCGGCACCTCGGTCGCCCTGCAGTACCGGGCCCTGGCCGCCGAGGGCCTGCTCAAGTCCCGGGTCACCGCCCTGTGGCTGTACGGGGAACTGGACGGCCCGAGCGACCTGAAGCACTTCCTCGCCGGTCTCGCCGCCCTGGACGCCTCGACGAGCGACCCCCGGTGGCTGCGGTTCGCCGGTGTCAAGATATTCGCCGACGGCATCCCGCCGATGCGCTCCGCCTACACCCACCACTGCTACGCCGACGGAGCCAACGCCACCCTGCTCGTCGACGGCACCGACGACGCCGACCGCGAGGCGAACCTGGCCCGCATGATCATCGCCGCGCACCGGGCGGGCCAGCAGGTGGGCGTCCACGCCACCGGCGACCGGACCATCGACATCACCCTGGACGCCATCGAGCGCGCCCGCGCCGAGCACGACGCCGACCTCGGCCACTACGTCATCCACGGCGACCTCGTCACCCGGCCCCAACTGCGCCGCATGGCCGCGCTGGGCGTCGGCCTGGACACCCAGCCGGAGATCGCCCTGCGCACCCGCTCCCTGGTGGACGACGCGCTCGGCCCCGGCTCCGCGGCGGCGGCCTGGCCGCTCCAGGCGGTGCTGGACGAGGAGGTCTCCCTCTGTCTGACCTCCGACGCGCCGGTGCTGTCCCCGGACTGGCGGCGCCAGATCGCCGCCGCCGACGCGTGGATGGGCCCCGCGGCCGACCCCCGCGCGCGGATGGAACGCCTCCTGCGCTGCTACACCGTCGAGCCCGCCCGCCAGGACCACGCCGACGGCTGGAAGGGGACGCTCGCCCCCGGCATGGTCGCCGACCTGTGCGTCCTGGAGGCCGATCCGCTGGCGCTGGTCCCGGCGGAGCTGCCGGACGTGGCGGTGGACCTGACGGTCGTCGACGGCCGGATCGTCCACGACCGCGCGACGGCGCCGGAGCCGGTGTGACGGTGGCATCGCCCGGGTGGGTGGGCCCCGGCTCACCCGCGCGGGGCGGTGCTCTCGCTTGCGCGCGGTGATCTCGGTGGAGAGCGGTGCTCTTGCTTGCGCGGGGTGATGCCGGCTTGGTGCGGTGCTCTTGCTTGCGCACGCCGATCCCAATGGGGAGCGGTGCTCTTGGTGCGGAGCGGTGCTCTCGGTGGTGTGCGGTGCTCACCGGGTGTGCGGATGTACGGCTCTGCGGCACGCGGTGCGTTGGCGGGTGGTTATTGATGGCGGCGCTCCTTGGGGGCGCTGCTCTTGTCTGTGGGCGGTGCTCTCGTTTGGGAGTGGTGCTTGTGGTTGTGAGCGTTGCTCTCGGCGGGTGCGGGTGCGGGTGCGGGTGCGGGTGCGGGTGCGGGTGCGGGTGCTGGAGTCGGGGTCGGAGTTGGGCTGAGGTCGCGGCCGGGCTGGTGCTGGAGTCTGGGTCGGGGGCAGGCTGGGGTTGCGGCCGGGGCCGGGTTTGAGGTTGGGGTTGGCGTAACGCCGATCTCTTGTGCGAGCGCTGCTCCCTCGCGTGAGCGCCGCTCTGCTGTGTGAGCACCGCTCACGCGGGAGGCCGGTGCTCGCTGAAGGCGCTGCCCCACGTGTGAGTGTGAGCGTCGCGTGGAGGCACACGGCGGGGTGCGGCCTTGGCTGAGCGGAGCGCTGTTCTTTCCGGTGAGCACCGCGCGTGTCTGCGGCTCCGGCCCTGGTGTGTGAGCACTGTTCACCTGCGAGGGCACCGCTCGTGTCTGTGAGCGCCGCTCGCGTCGCGGGCCACTGTTCGCCGGCGAGAGCGCTGCTCGTGATCCGGAGCACGGGTCACTTGGGAGAACGTTGCACATGCTTCCGTGGGCGTGGCTCAGCTGGGGGAGGTCAGAGCGCCGCACACTTCCGAGGTCGCTGCTCGCTCGGGAGAGCACTGCTCGCCGCCCCCGGGGGTGCTGCCCGCCGGGGAGAGCGCCGCTCGCATTCGGGACTGCCGGTCGCTGAGGAGAGCGCTGTTCCCCTTCATGAGCGCCGCTCCCTTCTGTGAGCGCTGCTCACATCCGAGGCTCCGCCGTCCGGGTCATCACCGGCCTGCGGTGTCCGAGGAACCCGGGGCCGATCGGCCGCTCACCGTGGAGAGCGCTGTCCCCTACCGCGAGCACCGCCCTCATCCGCGAGCACCGCCCTGCTCAGCGAGCACTGCTCCCCTTGGCGAGCACCACCCTCGGCTGTGAGCACCGCCCTCGCCCGTGAGAGTCGCCCTCTTCTGTGAGCGTCGTCCTCGTCCGTGAGCACCGCTCCCACCCGAGATCGCTGCTCGCACCCGAGAGCGCCGCTCACCCACCCCCATCCCCCCCCCGACAGCCCAGCACACTGAGCGCCGCCCCCCGGCCCGCCCGAAGATCGCGCCCCCGACGCCGACGAGCGCTCCAACCCCCGCCCCCTCGCACCACCCCCGGGCAAGGCGAAGGCCCGCACCGTGCCGGCTCCCCGGGGAGAGCCGACCGCACCGATGCGGGCCCGAATCCGCAGGCCACGTCTCCCGACGTGCCCCGCACGCTATGCGCTCCACGCGCTCCACACTCCCGCGCGGAACCCGCGCCTACGTGAGCAGTTGCCCCCCGTCCACCGCCAGGCTCGTCCCGGTGATGTGTGCCGCGCCGTCGCCCGCCAGGAAGACCGCCGCCGCGGCGACGTCCTCCACCGAGGCGAACTTGTGCAGCGGGATGCGCTGCTCCCACGCCTCGCGCTGCGGCGAGCCCTCCGGCATGCCGACGGCCATCATCTCGGTGAGCACGGGGCCGGGGGCGACGGCGTTGACGCGGATGCCGCTGCCGGCCAGTTCGATCGCCGCCCAGCGGGTCAGCGCGTCCACCGCGGCCTTGCTGCTCTCGTAGCCGCCCATGCCCGGCGTGGGCTGCCGGCCGCCGATCGAGGAGAGGTTGACGATCGCGCCCGCGACCCCGGCGTCGACCATGCGGCGGGCCGTGTGCTGGGTCATGAGGAAGGTGCCCAGCACGTTGGTGCGCAGGATGGTGTCCAGGTCGCCGCCGGGCAGGTCCAGCAGGGTGCCGTGGACGGTGAGCAGCCCGGCGTTGTTCACCAGGACCTCGACCGGGCCGAACTCCTCCTGGACGGAGTCCAGTTCGCGCGTGATCGCGGCCTCGTCGGTGATGTCGAGGGTGCGGCCGTGGACGCCGAGGGCCTGGGCGGTCTCCGTGACGCGCTGGGCGTCCCGGTCCGCGATCACCACGGTGTCGCCCAGTTCCGCGAAGGCCGCGGCGACTCCCCGGCCGATCCCGCCCGCTCCACCGGTGACGAGCACGGTGCGTGTGCGCTGCATTTTCACTCCCCTCGCGCCGAGACCTGTGTCACGGCGTCCTCGGTATAGTATACAAGCGTAGACGAAAAAACCCGTGGCTTCCGGGAGGCGCTTTGAGCACTGCACAGTCCGTTCCCCGCCGCCGTTTGGGGCCCGACGGCCCCGAGGTTCCGGTACTGGCACTGGGGTCCTGGAACACCTGGGACCGGATGGAATTCGACGACGCGGTGTCGTTGATCGCGCGGGCCGCCGAGCTCGGCTGCGCCTTCTTCGACGTCGCGCACTACAACATGGGTCCGCACGCGGAGAACGCCCGCACGGACCTGATCTTCGGCCGTGCGGTGCGGGAGGCCGGGCTCGCCCGCTCCGACTGGCAGTTCTGCGGCAAGCTCTGGCTCTGGGACTACCCCTCCACCGGCTTCACCCAGCAGATGGAGACGTCCCTGGAGCGCGTCGGCGTCGAGCGGGCCGACATGGTCGTCGTGGGCGACTACTTCGGCGAACTCGACGTGGAGCGCGTGGTCACCGACGTCGCCGAGCAGATCGAGGCGGGCCGGTTCACCACCTGGGGTGTGAACAACTGGCAGTACCGCGACCTGCGCGCGGCCATCGACATCGCCCGTGAGCGGGGCCTCGTGCCGCCCGCGTTCGCACAGCTCAAGTACGGCCTGGCCCGCAGGTCGATGGCCGAGGGCGGCTACTACGGCCCCCTGTTCGACTCCGGGGAGCTGGCCCTCCAGGCGTCCGACGTCTTCGAGGGCGGCCTGCTCGTCGGCAACCTCCGGCCGAACCGCAAGATCGGCGCCGATGTCGGCGGCATCCGCGAGCGCATCGCCGACTCGTACGCCGAGGTGCGGAGGCTCGCCGACGGGTTCGGCACCACCCCCGCCCGGCTGGGCATCGCCTTCTGCCTGGCCAACCCCGCCACCGCCAACGTGCTGGTCGGCGTCTCCCGGCAGGCGCAGCTCGAGGACAACGCCGGGGCCGTCGCCCTGCTCGACCGGATCGGCGCCGACACCCTCCGCGAGGCGGTGAGCGGTCTGTGGATCGACCGCGAGGTCGCCGCGGACGGCACCTGGTGACCGGCGTCCCCGACCCGACGGCACCCGCCCGCCCCACCGCTCCTCCGGCCACCGGGGCCCCAGTCGACTCTCCGGCTCCCGGGGCCGCTGTCACCCCTCCGGCCCCCGGGGACCCCACCGCATCTCCGGTCGCCGTGGCCCCCGCGGCCCCGCCCCACCCCCGTACGACCACCCTTCAGGAGAACACCATGACCGCACCCGGCACGCCCGCCACGCCCGACCGCATCGTCGACATCGCCATCGGCTACATGGGCGCCAAGCAGCTCTTCGCCGCCGCGCGCACCGGCCTCTTCCGGGCCCTGGCCGACGGCGAGCGCGATGTCGCCCAGCTCGCCTCGGAGACCGGCCTCAGCGAGCAGATGACGCGCATCCTGGCCGACGCCATGAACGGACTGGGCCTGCTGGAGCGCGGCGACGGCCGCTACCGGCTGGCGCCGGACGCCGCGGCCCACCTGAGCGGTGCGGGCGACCTCGACCTGCACCCCTTCCTCGCCTTCCTCAACGAGATCAGCTACGGCCACTGGCTGCAGTTCGACACCACCGTCGACACCACCGAGCCCGGTGAGCTGAAGATGGACGAGGGCCGCTGGAAGTCCTTCATGGCCGGTGTCATGCGCTACAACTCGCTGCACGCCGCGATGCTCGCCCGCTCCTTCGACTTCGGGCCCTACCGCGACCTGCTCGACCTCGGCGGCCTCTCCCCGGAGTTCGCCATCGGCGCGCTGCGGGCCAACCCGGAGCTGTCCGCGCGCTTCGTCTTCGACCCGGCCTCCTCGGAGTCGATAGCCGAGGCGCTCGCCGCGGCCGGCCTCACCGACCGGGCCGTGATCGACGCCGCCCCGACCGACACCGCGGACCCGGGCGGCGAACACGACCTGGTCATGGTCAACCACGTGATCCACCGCTTCGACGCCGAGCAGAACCGCGCCATCCTCACCCGTGCCCGCGCCGCGGCGCGCCCCGGCGCGACGCTGCTGCTGCTGGACTTCCTGCTGGACGACGACGAGCGCCAGCGCCCGATCGACGCCCTCCACGCCGGCGAGTACTTCGTCATCGACGGCACGGTCGTCTACCCGGAGTCCGAGGTCACGGCCTGGCTGGAGGCGTCCGGATGGCGCCGCCGCGAGGTGCTGGCCCTGCCCGGAAGCCCCCGTGTGGTGGTCGCCGAGGCCGTCTGAGTCACCTCCGGGACACCCGTTTCACGCCCTGGTTCCCGCCCGGGAAAAAATGGCCCCGCCGCTCGCCAATTGGCTGCGGCGGGGCCATTGCCTTTTTCGCCGACGACCGTAGACTAACGGCCACGACATGTGAGGTGGCGGACAGGAGAACTCCTCCGCGCACCCACTCTCAATCTGTGGGCCGAGCGCTGCGACGGCGAGAGGTCGGGCGGTATCCCTCTCCCGGATCGATCTGGCACCAGCGCACCCTCTTACACCCGAGAGAAGATTCCATGAAGAGAATCTGGAGAGCCACACTTGTCGCGGTCGCCGCGTTCGCGATGGCCGCGTGTACCAACACCGCCGACACTTCCAGTGGCGGCGCCAAGAACGATATCAAGATCGGGACGCTGCTCGACGTGACGTCCTGGGACCCGGCGCAGGCCGACATCGGTTTCGACGGACCGTACCTGTCGGCCGTGTACGACCCGCTGGTCTCCCTGGACAAGGACTCGAACCCCGTCCCCGGGCTCGCCACCTCGTGGACGTACTCCTCGGACCGCCTGACCCTCACCATGAAGCTGCGCAGCGGCGTGAAGTTCAGTGACGGGAAGCCCTTCGACGCCGAGGCCGCGCTGAGCAACCTCGAGCACCTCAAGGCGGGCGTCCGGTCCGGACAGACCTACGCCAACGTCTCCGGCTTCAAGAAGGTCGACGAGGGCACCATCGTCCTCAACCTGAAGAAGAAGGACGACGCGCTCCTCTACTACATGGGCCTCGGCCGCAGCTGGATGGCCTCCCCGGCCGCCATCGAGGCCGACTCGCTCGCCAAGGCCCCCGTCGGCTCCGGCCCGTACACCTTCGACACGGGCCGCTCGACCCCCGGCTCCGAGTACGTCTTCACCAAGCAGTCCGGGCACTGGGACGACAAGACCTTCCCCTTCGGCTCGGTGAGCGTGCTGCCCATCCCCGACCCGACCGCGAGCTTCAACGCCATGCTCTCCGGCCAGCTCGACATCGCCTACGCCAACGCCGCCGACATCCCCCGGGCCAAGGAGAACGGCTGGAACGTCGCCTCCGACGTCGCCACCTGGGTGGGCATCCAGTTCACCGACCGCACCGGCAAGGAGCTCAAGCCCCTCGGTGACGTCCGGGTGCGGCGGGCCATCAACCACGCCTTCGACGGCGCCGCCATGCTGAAGTCCGTCGGCCAGGGCGCGGGTGTCGCCACCAACCAGGTGTTCCCGGCCGGACGCGCGGCCTACGACGAGTCGCTCAACGACCGCTACGCCTTCGACATGGACAAGGCGAAGAAGCTCATGGCCGAGGCCGGCTACGCCGACGGCTTCAAGGTCACCCTGCCGATGTCGTCGATCTTCCAGCCGTGGCAGCCGTCCGTCCAGCAGACCCTGGGCAAGCTCGGCATCAAGGTCACCTGGAAGAACATGTCGCCCGCCGACTACCAGAAGAACGCGGCCACCTACCCCATGTTCGTCGCGGTCCTCGCACTGGACTCCAACCCGGCGGCCTCGGTGGACGGCCGGATCACCTCCGAGCAGTGGTTCAACCCGAACCCGTCGGTCAAGGACTTCCCCGAGGTCGACAAGCTGGTCGGGAAGATCGAGGCGGCTACCGGTGACGCGCAGGTGCCCCTGATCCGTGACCTCAACGAGGAAATCACCGATCAGGCCTGGCAGGACGTGTGGTACCAGGCGAACAACACCTACTTCAGCACCAAGGACATCACGGTCACCCCGATCACCGGGATGATGTTCCCGACCCTGCGATTCGTCCAGCGCGGCTAGTACCCGTACCGGTGGGGCCGCCCGTGCGACGGGCGGCCCCACCCCCAGAGGGGCCCCTACATGATCAGATTCACGATCCGGCGACTGCTGTCAGGACTAGCCCTCCTGCTCGTCGTCACCTCCGCCACCTTCTTCCTGGCGCACCTGGCCATCGGCGACCCCACCGCCGGCCTGCTCGGCAACAACGCCACCCCCGCGCAGCGGACGGCCCTGCACGAACGGCTCGGACTGGACCGGCCCCTTCTCGTACAGTTCTGGGACTGGTTCTCCCACGCGGTACGCGGTGACTTCGGCACCTCGTGGCGCAACTTCCAGCCCGTCTCCGACCAGATCGCGCTGCGGGTCCCGGTCACCCTGTCGATCGTGGTGGCCGCCACCCTCCTCGCGGCCGTCGTCGGGATCGCCGTCGGCGTCGCCACCGGCCTGCGTCCGGGCGGCCTGCTGGCCCGCGTGCTGAAGCTCGCCTCCGTGGTCCTGTTCGCCCTGCCCGGCTTCTGGGTCAGCCTGGTGCTGGTCATGACGTTCGCGGTGCGGCTCAAGTGGTTCCCCGCGGTGGGCTACGTGCCCCTGACCCACTCCGGCTCGGGATGGCTCAGCTCCATCACCCTGCCCGCGGTCGCCCTGGCGCTCGGCGCGATCGTGATGATCGCCGAACAGCTCCGCAACGGCTTCCTGGAGGTCACCAACCAGGACTTCGTCCGCACCCTCCGGGCCCGCGGCCTGTCCTCCCGCCGGGTGACCCTGCACGTGCTGCGCAACGCCTCGCCCGCCGCCCTGACCGTGCTCGCCGTGATGTTCGTCGGCCTGCTCGGCGGCGCCATCGTGGTGGAGATCATCTTCAACCTCCCGGGCATCGGCAGCCTCACCCAGTCGGCCTCCCAGATCGGTGACATCCCCATCCTGCTGGGGCTGACCGCCGTCACCGTCGTCTTCGTCGTCCTCATCAACTTCCTGCTCGACCTCGTGCTCGGCTGGATCAACCCGAAGGTGCGCGAGCAATGACCGATGCCGTGATCCCCGCACCCGGCGACCCCGTCCGCTCCCAGCGACGCCTCTGGTCCCGCTATCTGCGCCGCCCGCTCGGCGTCGCGGCGCTGGTGGTCTTCCTCGCCGTCGTCCTGGCCGGACTCCTCGCCCCGCTGCTGGCCCCGCACGACCCCAACCTCGTCGACTACTCCCTCACCCAGGCCGGACCCAGCTCCGAGCACCTCATGGGCGGCGACTCGGCCGGACGCGACATCTTCAGCCGCCTGCTCTACGGCGCCCGCACCACCGTCTACGGGGCCGCCATCGCGTGTCTCGTGGGCATCGGGCTGGGCGTCCCCTCCGGCGTGGCCGCCGGGTACTTCGGCGGGGTCACCGACCGGATCTGCTCGTGGATCAGCGACGGCCTGCAGTCCGTGCCCGGAATGATCGTCCTGCTGATCGTGGCGGCCGGCACCGGTGCCGACTTCACGGTGCTGATGGTGACCGTCGGCGCCTTCATGGCCCCCGGCTACTACCGCATCTCGCGCTCCAAGGCCCTCGCCGTGCGCAAGGAGCCCTACGTCGACGCCGCCCGGGTAGCCGGACTCACCCACGTCAAGATCCTGCGCGCGCACATGCTGCGGGCCGTCCAGGCGCCGGTGATCATCCAGTCGGCGCTCACCGCGGGCGTCGCGATGGGCATGCAGACCGGTCTCCAGTTCCTCGGGGTGGGCACCGCGTCGACCCCCGACTGGGGCCAGATGATGAACGACGGCTTCCGGACCATGGGCACCCACCCGCTCATCCTGCTGTGGCCCTCCGCCGCCCTCGGCCTGACCATCGCCGCCCTCGCCTTCATGGGGTCGACCCTCGCCGACCTGGTCAGCGTGCGCACCGAGCCGGTGCGCCCCCGCCGCCGCTCCGCCGCCCCGGCCGCCGCGAAGCAGGCCGACGGCGCGTCCGCCGGGAGCACCGCCGCCGAGGCGCCCGCCGCCACCGGCGAGTTGGTGCACGCCGTCGGGGACAGCGCCCTGCGCGTCGAGAACCTCCGCGTCACCTACCGCACTCCGCACGGTGACAAGCCGGTCGTCCGCGGGGTCAGCCTGGACGTCGCCCCCGGCGAGGTCCTCGGCATCGTCGGCGAGTCCGGATCGGGCAAGTCGCAGACCGTGTTCTCCGCCCTGGACCTGCTCCCCGTCAACGGCGGCGCGACCTGCGACGGCATCTGGGTCGGCGGCCAGGAGGTCGGCTCGCTGCCCCGGGCCAAGCGCCACGCCCTGCTCGGCACCCGGATCGGCTACGTCCCCCAGGAGCCGATGAGCAACCTCGACCCCTGTTACACCATCGGGCACCAGCTCGTCGAACCCCTGCGCTCCGTACACAAACTGACGAAGAGTCAGGCCAGGGAGCGGGCGCACGACATCCTCGTGCGGGTCGGCATCACCGACCCCGAGCGCGTCATGGCCTCCTACCCGCACCAGGTCTCCGGCGGCATGGCGCAGCGCGTCCTCATCGCCGGCGCCGTCGCGGGCAAACCGCAGCTCCTCGTCGCCGACGAGCCGACCACCGCCCTCGACGTCACCGTCCAGGCCGAGGTGCTGGAGCTGCTGCGCGAGCTCCAGCAGGAGTACGGGATGGCCCTCGTCATCGTCACCCACAACTTCGGCGTGGTCGCCGACATCTGCGACCGGGTCGCGGTGATGCGGGACGGCCGCGTCATCGAGACGGGGCCGGTCGAGCGGATCTTCGCCCAGCCCGCCGACCCCTACACCGCGGAGCTGATCCGGGCCTCGCAGGACGACACCGAAAGCCGCGACGACCTGGACGCGGCGTGGAACACGGCCGGACGGACGGTGCACACGTGAGCACGGACACCAAGGACAGCCCGCTGCTGGAGGTCGAGGACCTCGTCATCGACTACCGCCGCGGACGCACCGTGTTCCGCGCGCTCAAGGGCGTCTCCATGACCATCGGCGCCGGCGAGTGCGTCGGACTGGTCGGGGAGAGCGGATCGGGCAAGTCGACGCTGGGCAAGGCGATCCTGGGCCTGGCCCCGGTCGCCTCCGGCACCGTCCGCTTCGACGGCCGGGACATCACCCACGCCAGGGGCGCCGCCCGGCGGCGGCTGGCCGCCGACCTCCAGGTGGTGTTCCAGGACCCCTACGGCTCCCTCGACCCCACGATGACCGTCGGCCAGATCCTCGCCGAGCCGCTGACGGCCTCCGGCACCGGAAGGGCCGCGGCGCGGGCGACGGTGGCCGAGATGCTCGACCACGTCCGGCTGCCCGCCGACACCGTGTCGCGCTACCCCAGCGAGTTCTCCGGCGGCCAGCGGCAGCGCATCGCCATCGCCCGGGCCCTGGTGCGCCGGCCGCGCCTGATCGTGTGCGACGAGCCGGTCAGCGCCCTGGACCTGACCACCCAGGCCGCGGTGATCGACCTGTTCATCGACATCCAGCGGGAGACCGGTGTCTCCTACCTCTTCGTCTCCCACGACCTCAACGTGGTGCGCCGCATCTGCCACCGCGTCTCCGTGATGTACCAGGGGGAGTGTGTGGAGACCGGGCCCAACGAGACGGTGACCCGCACCCCCGAACACCCGTACACCCGGCGTCTGCTGCTGGCCTCACCGGTCGCGGACCCGGGCCGGCAGGCCGAGCGCAGGAGGAGCTGGCTCGGTCTTCGTGCGACGGCCGGATCGCCAGTAGCGTAGGAAAGACTATGCCGAAGATTATCGACCACGATCAACGACGGCGGGAAATCGTCGCCGTCGCGAAGAAGCTCATCATCCAGGGCGGCTTCGAGGCCGCGACGATGAGGAGCATCGTCGCGGAGGCGGGCTTCGCCAACGGCGCCCTGAAGCGGTACTTCCCCAGCAAGGACAGCATCGTGGCCGCCACGTTCCAGAGCGTGCTCGCGGACATGCACGAGCGGATGATGCAGGAGGGCGACCCCTCGGCCGACCCCCGGGAGGCGTTGCGCCGCGACATCGAGGCGACGCTGCCCCTGGACCGGTACCGCATCGACTCCGCCCGGGTGCTGCTCGCGCTGTGGGAGCACTCGATGGCCAACGAGGAACTGGCCGTCCTGTACCGCAACCACCTCCACGAGTGGCGGCGGCTGCTCGGTACCCGGATCGCCGCCGCCCGCGGCCGGGACGAGGCCGCCGACGAGCCCGCGGTGAGCGGACTCGCGGGCGAGATCATCGGCATGTCCATCGGGGCCAACGTCACCTCCCTGATGTTCCCGGACGGCACGCTGATCCCCGAATACCTCGCCCACGTCGACCGGTTGATGCGCAGGCTCGACGACTGAACCGGGCGCCCGCCCGCCGCGCTGACTCACAGGACAAGGATGCCGAATGGACGTGCGAGGCCAGCTTTTCATCGGAGGTGAGTGGACGGACGCCGCCGACGGCGCCGAGTTCACCACCCTGGACCCGGCCACGGGCGCGCCGCTGGGGCGGTGCGCCGCGGCCGGGCGGGCCGAGGTGGACGCCGCGGTGGACGCCGCGCGCGGTGCCCTGGCCGACCCGGCGTGGGCCGCCCTGCCCGCCGCGGAGCGCGCCCGGCTGCTCTGGCGGGTCGCCGAACTCATCGAGCGCGACGCCGCAGAGCTGGCGGAGCTGGAGACCCGCGACCAGGGCCAGCCCCTGGCCGTGGCGCGGGGGGTGAGCGTCGCCGGGGCGGCCGAGCACTTCCGCTACTACGCGGGCTGGGTCACCAAGATCGAGGGAAGTGTCAGCCCCGTCTCCTTCCCGGACACCCTGCACTACACCCGTCGCGAACCCGTGGGGGTGTGCGCGCTCATCACCCCGTGGAACTTCCCGCTGATGATCGCGGCCTGGAAGGTCGCCCCGGCCCTGGCCTGCGGCAACACCGTGATCGTCAAGCCCGCCGAGCAGACCCCCCTGACCACCGTGCGCCTGGTGCGGCTGTGCGAGGAGGCCGGGTTCCCGCCCGGTGTCGTCAACCTGCTCACCGGCGGCCCGGAGACCGGCCGGGACCTCGTCGGCCATCCCGGCGTGGACAAGGTCTCCTTCACCGGCTCCACGGAGGTGGGGCAGGAGATCGTGCGGGCCTCCGCCGCCGACCTCAAGCGGGTCACCCTGGAGCTGGGCGGCAAGGCCCCCAGCATCGTCGCCCGGGACGCGGACATCGACGCCGCCGTGCGGGGGAACGTGCAGGGCGCCCTGCTCAACAGCGGCCAGGTGTGCGCCGCCTACTCCCGCTTCTACGTCGACCGGCGACGGGCCGACGAGTTCACCGAGAAGCTCGCCGCCGCGGTCGCCGCCCTGCGGCTCGGCCCCGGACTGGCACCGGAGACCGAACTGGGCCCGCTGGTCACCGACGGCCATCTGGCCCGGGTGGACGCCATGGTGCGGGAGGGTGTCGCCGCGGGCGCCGAACTGGTGACCGGCGGGGCCCGCGCCGAAGGCCCCCTGGAGCGGGGCAACTTCTACCGGCCCACCGTGTTCGCCGGTGTCCGGGACGACATGGCCATCGCCCGCCAGGAGGTCTTCGGCCCCGTCCTGCCCGTCCTCACCTACGAGGACGAGGACGAACTGACGGCACGGGCCAACGACACCCGGTACGGCCTGGCCGCCGCCGTCTGGACCCGCGACCTGTCCACCGCCCACCGGCTGGTGGCCGGGATCCACGCGGGCGCCGTGTTCGTCAACATGCCCGCGATACCCGACCCCGCCGCCCCCTGGGGCGGTTTCCGGTCCAGCGGATGGGGCCGGGAGATGGGTTCCTACGCGCTGGACGTGTTCACCGAGACCAAGGGCGTGTGGATGCACCACGGTTGAGGCCCCGTCCCGACCGAGGAGCACGCCCGCAGAGAAGAGGACCGGAGCAGATGACTGAGCACACTCCCGACCACGACGGCGTGCGCGCCGCGGTGGAGGCCTATGTGACCGCGGTGGGCGCCGGCGACGCCGAGGCCGTCCGGGCGGCCTTCCGGCCGGACGCCCACATGTGGGGCTACCTGGGCACCGAGCTGGTGTCCGCGCCCATCGGGGCGTTCTGCGAGGTGGTCGCGGCCGACACCCCGGGGGAGTGGACCCCGGGGTACTCGTACACCGTCCGCTCGGTCGAGGTGAGCGGGGAGGTGGCGGTCGCGGTCCTGGACGAACGCGGCTACCAGGGCCACGACTTCAGCAACCACTTCTCCCTGGTGCGTCAGGACGGGGTCTGGCGGCTGGCCGGCAAGACGTTCTTCCGCCGCGACCCGGAGTGATCCCGGCCCGGCGCGCGCACGGCTGAAGGGCCCCGGAGATCCGGGGCCCTTCAGCCGTCCCGGGCTCGGTACGGCGGGCTCGGCACGGTGTGTCCGGGCGGGCCGGCCGGGAGGGGTGAGCCGCCCGGGGACAGGTCTGCCGGCCCTGCGTTCGGCTTCAAGCGCTGGCAGAACGCCACCAACGCGCGCGTGCTCCGTCGGCGGCTCGGCGGCACTCCCGGGCAGGCACCCTCCGCGGGGGCGGGAACGCGCGAGGTCCGCCGCGTCCGGTGGCGGCCATTCGCGCGCGGCGCCGGACGGGGCGGACCTGAGGACGGAGGGGGGGCGCGGGCCGCCGCCCTCCCACGGGTGTCACAGGTGGTAGGCGTACTCGGTGAACTCCCAGTCGGTGACGTGACGGTGGAAGCGGGCCGCCTCGTCGCGCTTGTACGCCACGTACGAGGCGGTGAAGTCCTTGCCGAGCAGCCCGGTGAGGGCCGTGTCGGCCTCCAGCGCGTCCAGGGCGGCGGTCAGGGACATCGGCAGGACGGGGGAGCGCGCGGCGTCGTAGCCGTAGCCCTCCAGGGGCGCGGGCGGCTCCTCCCCGGCCAGGACGCCGAGCAGGGCGGCCGCCACGGTACCGGCGACCAGCAGGTACGGGTTGGCGCTGGCGTCCCCGAGCCGCAGTTCGAACCGGGAGGCGGGGCCGCGCTCCGGCGGGACGCGGAGCATGGCGCTGCGGTTGTCCAGGCCCCAGTCGATCAGCCAGGGCGCCAGGGTGTCGGGCCCGAAGCGCTTGTACGAGTTGACCGTCGGGTTGGCCAGCGCGGTCAGCGCGGGGGCGTGGGCGAGGATGCCGGCCATGGCGTGCCGCGCGGTGGCGGACAGGCCGTGGGGCGCGGCGGGGTCGGCGAAGACGTTGTCGCCGTCGGCGTCCAGGCAGGACAGATGGAGGTGGAAGCCGGAACCCCCGGCCTCGTTGAAGGGTTTGGCCATGAAGGTGGCCAGGCGGCCCTCCCGCCGGGCCAGTTCCTTGACCGCGGACTTGAAGCGGAAGGCGCGGTCGGCGGCGTCCATGGCGTCGGAGTGGGTGAGGTTGATCTCGAACTGGGCGCCGTCGTACTCGTGGTTGCCGCTGCTGACGCCGATGTCCATGGCGCCCAGCAGGCGCAGGGTGCGCAGCAGGTGGTTGTCCGGGTCGGCGCGCAGGCCCGCGGTGTACACGACGCCGTCGGCGTCGCTGTAGCGCCGCCAGCCGCTGGCGGCGGCGGGGTCGGCGTCGCAGAGGAAGTACTCCAGCTCCGGGCCGACCACGGGCCGCAGCCCGTGCTCCGCGCACCGGTCGAGGACGGTGCGCAGCAGGTCGCGGGGCGACTCGGGGGCGGGCAGCCCGGTGGCCGGGTCGGTGACGTCGCCCAGGCAGGTGGCCACACCGGGCTCCCAGGGCAGGGCGGTGAGGGTGCCGAGGTCGGGCACGACGCGGATGTCGGGCAGGCCGGCGTCCAGTCCGCCGGGGACGGCGACCGTGTCGCCCTGGGGGCTGGTGTGGTAGACGGCGCGGCAGAACGCGAGGCCGTGCTCCACGGCCGAGGGCAGGTGGTCCAGCAGGACGTCCCGGGCCCGTTCGGTGCCGATGAGGTCGGGATAGGTCACCCGGACCACGTCGATGCCCTCGGCGGCGAGCCGCTCCATGTGCCGGCTGACGGTCGGGGTGTCGGTTGCGCTCACCGGGGTCTCCTGGGGGAAAGGGGCGCCCGAGGGGGCTGGGGGCGCGGGGAGAGGAAGAGGAGGCGGAAGGGGCCGTGTCGAACTGCGCGGGCGCAGGAGGCCGTTCACCTGTGTGAGGTCAAACGGTAAGGAGGGCGGCGGCCCTCCCGCAAGGGGTCTGCCGCAGAATTTATCCATCCGGATAGGTATTGACCAGAGGTCTCCGGCTTCCTATGTTGTTTGAAGCCAAACGAGCCGGTCGGCCGGGCGGGCCCGTCGGTCCGTCCGTCCCGCCGTCCGTTCGGCCGCAGGTGTGGATCGACGGTCATCGGGCGACCGGGCCGGCGGACAGATGGTCCGGCGGACCGTCCGCCCGACCGGCCGCCGCCCGGCGGTCCGGTCCGGCCGACGCGGCGCCGGACACGATCCGTCCGACCGGCCGTCGCCCTCCCGGGCGGCCGGTCCCGGTCCGGTCCGTGACCGGCGAGGACCCGCACCACCGGGCGGGGCGTCCCGTGCCCCGTCCACCGCGCCCGTACCGCTCCGTCCGCAACGCCCCGGCTCCACCGCCGCCGGGGCGCGCCACCCGCCCGTACCGCCCGGCCGTCCAGCCCCGCCGCCCGGCCGGCCCCCGTCCCTCCGGCAGCCGTCCGAGCGGCCGTTCAAGGAGCCCCCAGTGACCAGTGTCCGCGGTTTCTTCCACCCCAAGACGGCGACGGGTGACTCCTCGCTGATCCCGTCGCCCCCGTGGCACTACTCCGGCGACCTGCTGACCGTCGAGTACCGCACCGACCCGGCCCGGGTGCGCGAACTGCTGCCCGAGCCCCTGGAACTGGCCGACGAGGACCCCGGCGCGGTCGCGTTGATCTGGGCCGACTGGCAGTCCTGCTCGGCCTCGGGACGGGAACTGACCGACCCGGTGCTGGCCCAGTACAAGGAGGCCTTCGCGGTCGTCCGCTGCAAGTACCGGGACCGCACCTACACCCGCTGCGTGTACATCTGGGTCGACAAGGACTTCGCCGTCGCCCGCGGACTGCACCAGGGCTACCCGAAGAAGCTCGGCTCCATCCACCAGACCCGCCCGCACCCCTACGGCCCGGCTCCGCGCATCGAGGCCGGGGCCCGCTTCGGCGCCAGCCTCGCCGCCGCCGACCGGCGCCTCGCCCAGGCCGTCGTCACCCTGCGGGAGCCCTCCGGGACCAACGGGTTCGTCAACGGCCACCCCATGGCGCACCACCGCTGGCTGCCCTCCATCGAGAAGGGCCGGGGGCTCGCCCTGGACGAACTCGTCGAGTCCGGAGCCGCCTCCTTCGAGGGCGGGCAGCCCTGGGTCGGCGACGCCGAGCTGGAACTCTTCGAGGCACCCACCGAGGAGCTGGCCCGGCTGGAGATCCGCGAACCGATCGCTGCCTACTACCGGCAGATCGGCGTGGTGTGGGACGGCGGACGCCTCCTGGAGTCGCACACCTCCGGGGCCCGCTGACGGCGCTCCCCGGCGCCCCCGCCGGGTGACCGCCCGCACGGGCGTCCCCGTGCCCGGTGCCCGCACCGCACCGGCGCGCGGGACCGCCCGGGCCCGCACCGCCCCCGGAACGCGGCGCCCCGTGTCGCCACCGCAGCACACCGACCGGACCACCAGGAAGCAGAGGCCATGAGCGCACACCTCACCACCGTCGCCGGCGTCCCCGTCGACACCCGGCACTGGATCGGCGGCGAACGGGTCGCCTCCGCCGCCACCTTCACCGACACCTCGCCCATCGACGGCGCCCCCCTCGCCGAGATCTCCCGGGGCACCCCGGCCGAGGCCGCCGCGGCCGTCGCCGCCGCCCGGGCCGCCTTCCCGGGCTGGGCCGCCACCCCCCGCGCCGAGCGCGCCCGCCTGCTGCGTGCCGTCGCCGACGGAGTGGACCGGCGCATCGAGGACCTCTCCCTCGTCGAGACCACCGACAACGGCGCCCTGCTGCGCTCCCACCGCCGCGGCGTGATGCCCCGCGTGGCCCACAACTTCCGCTTCTTCGCCGACCGGCTGGAGGAACTGGAGCACGAGGACTTCACCACCCGCGACCACACCAACCACGTCACCTGGGACCCGGCCGGCCCCTGCGTCCTGATCACCCCCTGGAACGCGCCCCTGATGCTGGCCACCTGGAAGGTGGCCCCGGCCCTCGCCGCCGGCAACACGGTCGTCCTCAAGCCCGCCGAATGGTCCCCGCTGACCGCGTCGCTGCTCGCGGACATCGCCGCCGAGGCCGGACTGCCGCCCGGCGTCCTGAACGTCCTCCAGGGCTACGGCTCCGAGGTGGGCGACGCCCTCACCTCACACCCGGACGTGCGCCGCATCAGCTTCACCGGCTCCGTGCCGACCGCCCGGCACATCGCCGCCTCCGCCGCCGCGCACCTGACCCCGCTCAGCCTCGAACTCGGCGGCAAGTCACCGCTGCTGGTCTTCGCCGACGCCGACCTGGACCTCGCCGCCGACCTCGCCGTCGAGCAGTACGACAACGCCGGGCAGGTGTGCCTGGCGGCCACCCGCATCCTCGTCGAGGAGTCCGTGGCCGAGGAGTTCACCCGCCGCTTCGTCGACCGGGCCTCGCGGCTCCGGCAGGGCGACCCCCGCGACGAGGCCACCGACATCGGCCCCAACATCCACCCCCGCCAGCTCGACAAGATCGACGGCTTCGTCCGTCGCGCCCTCGCCGACGGCGCCCGCGCCGTCATCGGCGGCCACCGCGGCGAGGGCCAGTACTACGCGCCGACCCTTCTCACCGACGTGCGCCAGGACTCCGAGATCGTCCAGGAGGAGGTCTTCGGCCCCGTCCTGACCCTCCAGACCTTCACCGGCGAGGACGAGGCGGTCCGCTTCGCCAACGACACCCGCTTCGGCCTGGCCGCCACGCTCGCCACCGGCGATCCCTCGCGCGCCGCCCGGGTCACCGCCCGCCTGGTCGCCGGAACCGTCTGGGTCAACTGCTTCTTCGTCCGCGACCTGCGGGCCCCGTTCGGCGGCTCGCGCGACTCCGGAGTCGGGCGCGAGGGCGGCACCTGGAGCTTCGACTTCTACTGCGACGTCAAGAACACCGTCACCGCCCCGAAGGGATGGAACGACCATGGGTGAGATCGTCGGAGCCGGCCTGCTCGCCCATGTGCCCACCATCGTGCTGCCCGAGGCGACCCGGCTGGAGCTCAACGAGGGCAAGGAGATCACCCTCGTCACCGGACTGCGGCAACTGCGCCGGGACGTCTTCGAACGCGACGACTACGACACCGTCGTCGTCCTCGACTCGCACTGGGCCACCACCGTCGAGTTCGTCGTCACCGCCCAGCGGCGCAGGGCCGGCCTGTTCACCTCCGAGGAACTGCCCCGGGGCATGAGCCGGATGCCCTACGACTACCCCGGCGACCCCGAACTCGCCGCCAACATCGCCTCGTTCGCCGACCGGCACGGAACCTGGATCACCCCGATCGACGACGACTGCCTGCCGGTCTACTACGCCACCACCAACCTCTGGAAGTACCTGGGCGAAGGACTGCCCGACAAGCGCTGGGTGAGCATCGGCGTCTGCCAGACCGGCGACGCGGAGGACCACCTGCGCCTCGGCCGCGCCCTCGCCGACGGCATCGCCGCCACCCCGGGCCGGCGCGTCCTGCTGATCGCCTCCGGAGCCCTGTCGCACACCTTCTGGCCGCTGCGCGAACTGCGCGACCACGAGGCCAGCGACCCCGTCCACATCTTCACCCCCGAGGCCCGCGCCGCCGACGAGGAGCGCATCGACTGGTTCCGGGAGGGCCGCCACGACCGGGTCCTGGACACCATGGACGAGTTCGCGCGGTTCAAGCCCGAAGCCCGCTTCGGCCACTACCTGATGATGGCCGGCGCTCTGGGCGAGGGCGCCTGCACCGCACCGGGCCGCCAGTACGGCGAGTACGAGAACTCCGTCGGCACCGGCCAGGTGCTGATGTGGTTCGACCGACCCGCCGACGGCTGGACCGGCACCCCCGCGCCCCGGCCCACCGATTCCCGCAGCGCCTAGAGAGGCCCCGCCATGCCCGAGTACCGCCGCATCCTCCTCGACGGCGCCGCCGTGGAGACCGTCCGCGACGGCGACGACCTCGTCGCCGGCGACGGACGGCGCGTCCGCGCCAAGGACGCCCTCCATCTGCCGCCGGTCGTCCCCTCCAAGGTGATCGCCGTCCACCTCAACCACCGCAGCCGGGTGGACGAGTTCCGCATCGGCCTGCCGGACACACCCACCTACTTCCACAAGCCGACCTCGGCGCTCAACGGCCACGGCGGCGCGGTGGTGCGCCCCGAGGGCTGCAAGTGGCTCAACTACGAGGGCGAGGTCGCCATCGTCATCGGCCGCACCGCCCGCAACATCGCCCCGGCCGACGCGGGGGAGTACATCGCCGGGTACACGGTGGCCAACGACTTCGGACTGCACGACTTCCGGGACACCGACGCGGGCTCCATGCTCCGGGTCAAGGGCTCCGACACCCTGTGCCCGCTCGGCCCCGGCCTGGTCACCGACTGGGACTTCCACGGCAAGCGGCTGCGCACCTACGTCAACGGCGAGGTGGTGCAGGACGGTTCGACCGACGAGATGACCTGGGACATGCACTACCTCGTCGCGGACATCGCCCGCACGATCACCCTTCACCCCGGCGACGTGCTGCTCTCCGGGACCCCGGCCAACTCCCGGCCGGTGCGGCCCGGCGACGTGGTCGAGGTGGAGGTCGAGGGGCTGGGGCGGCTCACCAACCACGTGGTCACCGGACCCACCGCCATCCGCGCCGACGTGGGCGCCCAGCCGACCGAGTCCGAGGAGGTGCTGTCCACCGCGCTCGGCGGCGACTGGGAGTTCCGCGGGATCAGGCCGCCCCGGCGGTGACCGGGGACCCGCCGGTAGGGTCGGCGCCATGACCGAACCCCTCGGGCCCGCCGGTGAGCGCGCCAGCCGCAAGCGCGTGACCAACTACGGGTCGGGCCGGGGCGCCCTGCTGGACGCCGCCGTGCGGGTGGTGGCCCGGGGCGGGCTGCGCAAGCTGACCTACCGGGCGGTGGCCGAGGAGGCGGGCGTCACCCACGGGCTGGTCGTCCACCACTTCGGCTCCCGGGACGCCCTCATCGAGGGGGCCGTCGACCACGCCGTCCGCTCCTCGCTGCGGGTCAACGCCCTGGACAACGGAACCGGCAGGGCGGAGGACTTCGCCGCGGGGCTGGACGGCCTGGTGGAGTCCGGGCCGGACCTCCAGGCGTTCCAGTACGAACTCCTCCTGGAGGCCCGGCGCACACCGGAGCTGATGCCGCACCTGCGGGACCTGTACGAGGGCTACTTCGCCGCGGCCCGGCACGACCTGTCCCGCATCCTGTCGCGGCCGGTCGACCGGGGGCTGTCCCGGCTGGTCTTCGCCGCCCTGGAGGGCCTCGTGCTGCACCAGCTGGTCTTCGGCGAGCGCGAGGTGACCGAGGAGGCGCTGGCCGAGCTGCGGCGGCTGCTGGCCGGGCTGGCGGAGCACGGCGAGCCCAGCGGCTCCGGTGGCACCGGCGATCCGGGCGACCCCGCCGATCCCGCCGATCCCGCCGACCCCGGTGAGCCGGGCGCCGGGGGCCCCGCCGGGAGCTGAGCCCCCGGCGGCCCCGCTCTCCCTCGGCGCACGGACCGCTCCACGCCGACCATGGGCCCATATCGTTTGGCCCGAAACGACATCGCGGCCGCCGCGCCCGGCGGACACCCCCGGACGCCGCGCCCCACCCCCGCATCCCCAGGAAACGAGGCCCACGGTGGACGCCACCGCAGACGACTGGAAGCGCCGCGCGGCGACGCTGCGCCACCCCGTCCGGCACCTCATCGACGGCGACTGGCACGACGGCGGCGACACCTTCGCCGTGGTCTCGCCGAGGGACGGCACGGTCCTCGCCCGGGTGGCCGACGCGGGCGCCGGGGAGGTGGACCTCGCCGTCGCGGCGGCCCGCCGAGCCTTCGACAGCGGCCCCTGGCCCCGGCTCGCCCCCGCCGAACGCGGCCGGGCCCTGCTCCGCGTCGCGGACCTCATCGAGGAACACCGCGCCGACCTCGCCCTCACCGTCAGCCTGGAGATGGGCAAGCCCGTCAAGGACGCCCACGACATCGAACTCCGCGCCCTGATCGGCACCTTCCGCTGGTACGGGGAACTCGCCGGCAAGCTCACCGACGAGTCCCCGCACACCGCCCCCGACGCCCTGGCCCTCGTCACCAGGGAACCGGCCGGGGTGGTGGGCGCCGTCGTCCCGTGGAACTTCCCGCTGACCCTCGCGGGCTGGAAGGTCGCCCCGGCGCTCGCCGCCGGCTGCACCGTCGTGCTCAAGCCGTCCGAGCACGCGCCCCTGTCGGCCCTGCTCCTCGCCCGGATCGCCACCGAGGCCGGACTGCCGCCCGGCGTCCTCAACGTAATCAACGGCGACGGACCGGTCGCCGGCCGCGCCCTCGGCCTCCACCCCGGTGTCGACGTCCTCGCCTTCACCGGCTCCACCGCCGTCGGCCGCCACTACCTGCGCTACGCCGCCGACTCCAACCTCAAGCGGGTCTGGCTCGAACTCGGCGGCAAGTCGCCCAACATCATCCTTCCCGACGCCCCCGATCTGGAGCGGGCCGCGGCCACCGCCGCCTGGGGCGTCTTCTTCAACCAGGGCGAGATGTGCACGGCACCCTCCCGGCTGCTGGTCCACTCCTCCATCGCCGAACGGGTCACCGAGGCGGTCGTCGGACACGCCGAAGCCCTGCGGGTCGGGGACCCCCTCGACCCCGCGACCGGGATGGGCGCCCTGGTCGGACAGGACCACCTGGACCGGGTGCTCGGCCACGTCCGCACCGCCGTCGACGACGGCGCCCGGCTGCGCACCGGCGGGGAACGGATCCTCGCCGACACCGGCGGCGCCTATCTGCGGCCCACCGTCCTCGACCGGGTCGCACCGGACAGCCGCCTGGCACGAGAGGAGGTCTTCGGACCCGTCCTGGCCGTCCTCCCCTTCGACGACCTCGACGAGGCGGTCGCCCTCGCCAACGCCACCGACTACGGGCTCGCCGCCGGACTGTGGACCGCCGACCTGTCCACCGCCCACCGGGTCTCGCGCGCCCTGCGGGCCGGGACCGTCTGGGTCAACTGCTACGAGGAGGGCGACCTCACCGTCCCCTTCGGCGGCATGAAGCAGTCCGGCAACGGCCGCGACAAGTCCGCCCACGCCCTGGAGAAGTACACCGAACTCAAGACCACCTGGATCCAGTTGTGACCCCCGCGCCCCGTCCGCTCATCGCCGTTCCGGCCCGCTTCTCCGCCACCGCCTCGGCCCTGCGGTACGCCGCCGAGGTCAACGCCCGCGCCCTGGTGGACGCCGTGTGGCGGGCCGGGGGCGAACCCGTGTCCCTCCATCCGCACGCCCCCGGCGGTACCGCCGACCCGGCCGGGACCGCCGCGCGCCTGGCCCGCTTCGACGGCCTGCTGCTCCCCGGCGGCGGCGACCTGTCCCCGCACCGCTACGGGGCCCGGGAGGTCCACGAGAGCGTCTACGACGTCGACGACGAGCAGGACGCCTTCGACCTGGAGGCCGCCCGGCAGGCGCTCGCCCTGGGGCTGCCGCTGCTGGCGGTCTGCCGCGGCCTGCACGTGGTCAACACCGTCCGCGGCGGCACCCTCCACCAGGACATGGGCGGCCCCGGCCGCGAACACCGGCACGTACGGCACCCGGTGGCGCTCACCCCCGGCTCCGTCGTGGCCGCAGCCACCGGCACCGGCACGGCCACCGCGTCCTGCTACCACCACCAGCGCGTGGACCGGCCGGGCGAGGGTCTGACCGTCACCGCGCGGGCGGCCGACGGCACGGTGGAGGCGCTGGAGGCACCGGGTACCGGCGGCTGGTTCCTGGCCGTGCAGTGGCATCCCGAGGACACGGCGGCGGAGGACCCCGCCCAGCAGCGCCTCTTCGACGCCTTCGTCGGCGCGGCACGCGTGGTGCGCTGAACCCCGGCCGCCCGGGTCCGCCGGTGCACGCACCGCCGGACGCGTACCGCCCGGTGCGCCCGGCCCGTTCAGCCCTTGGCCCTCCGGCCGCTGCGCCGGGGAGCGGGCTCGGCGCCGTCCAGCAGCGAGCGGCGCCGGTCCTCGCCGTGCCGCTCGACCTGGAGCACCACGCGCCGCAGCCCGTCCGCGAGGTCCCGGCACTCCTCGTCGCTCAACGACGAGGTGACGAAGGCCTCTTCGTCGTTGAACGCCGGGAACACCCGCCGCATGAACTCCTCGCCCTCCTCCGTGAGGCGCAGCAGGACGAGCCGTCCGTCGGTGGGGTGGCCGGAGCGGTGGAGCAGCCCGCGGGACTCCAGGGTCCGGGACACCCCGGTGAGGGTGCCCTTGGAGACACCTGCCTCCCCGGCCACGTGCCGGGTCTCCGACTCGCCCCACACCCACACCACCCACAGCACCACGAAGGCGGTCCAGGTCAGGTCCGAGCCGCGCAGCACGGAGTTCTCCAGGTGGTGGCGGACCGTCGAGGCGGCCCGGTAGATGTTGGCCACGGCCTCCATCCGCTCGCGCCGGATCGGAATGCCGCCGAGCCTGGCCTCCGCGCGCTTCTCCGCTTCCGTGATGGATCGCTGGCCGGGCACGCTCGCTCCCTGGGTCTCCGGTGCGCCTCCGCCCGGCCCGCCGGCCGGTACGGTCGTTCGGAACCCCAGTGTACGGGCGGCGCCGGGCCGCTCCACGGGGCCGCCGCGAACGCGGCCGGGTGTGCGTGTCGCCCCCGCGCGCACGGCCGTTCGGGGCGCCGTCCGGTGGGGGACACCGCTCGGCAGACGGCCCCGGGGAACGGTCCGGCGGCGGTGCGCCGCCCGGCTCCGCACCGCCGGACACCCCGGAGGACCGCAGGGCGCACCAGCCGGGAAGGCGTACCTCATCCGCTCCGTGACCCTCCCCGGCGGACGGGCGTCCGCGTCGGCGCCCACCCCGGCGGCGTCATCCGCCTCCACGTCGGCGGCCTCCGCCGCGTCCCCGACCGATGCGCGTCGGGGCGGTGGCCCCGGACAGGGGGGGCGGTGCCCAGGCTGTCCCCGGCGGGCAGGGGGGCAGTGCCCCGTACGACTGCACGGAGTGGCCGGAGGGCAGGACCGGCGGGCCGACTGAGCCCCGCCGGGCTCCCGGCGGCCCGATGTGCGTCCTCGGCGGGTCTGCGCTAAGATCATCATTGTTCGGCCGCAAGATCATCGGTCGAACGGCACGCGTTGGTCGTCTAAGGAAAGACGCCCCGCTTCCTGCGGGGAAATGCAGGTGCAAGGCCCGCCCAGCGCTCCACGAGAAGCCCCGCCCCTTCACGGGGGCGGGGCTTCTTCCTGTCCGTCCCGTGGAGTGCGCGGTCGGCGCGCGCCGAGGTCGGCCGGGCCCGGCTCCGGCGTCGGCTCCGGGTTCAGGGTGCGCCGTTCGTGCGCTCCGGCTCCGTACGGCCTCCGCCGTCGGCCCTCCGTACGGTGCGGTGGCGGTACG
Organism: Streptomyces sp. NPDC107521; assembly: GCF_055598485.1. Lineage (NCBI taxonomy): Bacteria > Bacillati > Actinomycetota > Actinomycetes > Kitasatosporales > Streptomycetaceae > Streptomyces > Streptomyces sp. NPDC107521. The sequence goes on along the minus strand of NZ_JBVKAT010000013.1, from coordinate 72,690 downwards.
GCCGGGCGGGCCCGCGGTGGACGGTCGTGCGGTCCGACCACAGAATGCTGTGACATAGACTCGGCGGGGACCGACCCGGGAGGATGCGATGGCGGCCGAGTGGCGTCCGGTGCAGCAGTCACGGACCCATGAACTCGTGCTGCGGACCATCGAGGAGCGTGTCCTCGCCGGGGAGCTGAAGGCCGGCGACCGCCTCCCGCCGGAGCGGGAACTGGCCCCCGCCCTCGGTGTCAGCCGCTCCGCGCTGCGCGAGGCGCTGCGCGTCATGGAGACCATCGGCATCCTGGTCGCCCACCCCGGCAGGGGGGCCGACGCCGGGGCCCGGATGGTGCGCAACCCCGACGACGCCCTCGGCCGCCTGCTCCGCCTGCACCTGGCGCTCGGCAGCTACGACCTCCAGGACGTCCTGGAGGCCCGCGTCACCCTGGAACGCTCCAGCTTCACCGCCGCCGCCGGAACCGCGTCCGCCGAGGACCTGGACCATGCCGAGGAGTTGCTGGCCCGGATGCGGCAACCCGGCCTCGCGGCCGTCGAGTTCAACGAGCTGGACACCGAGTTCCACGTGCTGGTCGCCCGCGGCTCCGGCAACCGTCTCGTCTCCACCCTCACCTCCGCCGTCCGCGAATCGGTACGCACCCTGATCCTCCGGGCGGAGGAGGGCGCGCCGGACTGGGCGGCCACCGCCGCCGCCCTCAACGCCGAGCACGCGGAACTGCTGCGCCTGGTCCGCGCGGGCGACGGAGAGGGCGCCGCCGATCTCGTGGAACGCCACATCCGCGGCTTCCACGGCACGCTGGTCGCCGGCCGCCCCGACGACGTGTGAGTGCTGCCGTCCCGGCCGGTGCCGCGGACCGGAGCCCGTCCGGGAGCGTCCAGGGACGGGGGTGCCGGGTCGCGTCGGGCCGTGCGAAGGGTCCCAGGGCCGCGAGCGTGATTGTCATGAGCATGCTTGACGTGGCCTCCCGGGCGTCCGGTGCGCCCTTCGCCGCCCCCTCCGGGTGCGATGTTAATGTGGTCGGACCATAAACCCCATGGAGGCCCCGTGCGCATCGGACTCTTCGCCACCTGCCTGGGGGACACCCTCTTCCCCGACGCGGTGAAGGCCACCGCGCTCCTGCTCAGCCGCCTCGGGCAGGAGGTGGTCTTCCCACCGGGGCAGACGTGCTGCGGGCAGATGCACATCAACACCGGATACCAGCGGGAACCCCTGCCGCTGGTCCGGGACTTCGCCGAGCGGTTCGGTGACGGCTCCCTCGACGCCGTCGTCGTGCCGTCCGGCTCATGCGCCGGATGCGTGCGCCACCAGCACCCGCTGATCGCGGAGCGGTACGGCGACGCCGCGCTGCGCTCGGGTGTCGCCGCCGTCCGAGCCAGGACCTACGAGCTGTCCGAACTGCTCGTCGACGTGCTCGGCGTCGTCGACGTCGGGGCGTACTTCCCGCACCGGGTGACGTACCACCCGACCTGCCACTCCCTGCGGATGCTCAGGGTCGGGGACAAGCCCCTGCGGCTGCTGCGCGCCGTCGAGGGCATCGACCTCGTCGAGCTGCCGGAGGCGGACGCCTGCTGCGGGTTCGGCGGCACCTTCGCCCTCAAGAACGCCGACACCTCCGCCGCGATGCTCCACGACAAGACCGCCGCCGTCACCGCCACCGGTGCCGACGTCTGCACCGCGGGGGACTCCTCCTGCCTGATGCACATCGGCGGCGGGCTGTCCCGCATCCGCTCGGGCACCCGCACGCTCCACCTCGCGCAGATCCTCGCCGCCACCCGCACCGCCCCGCTCGCCGTCCCGGAGGCCGCCCGATGAGCCGCACCTTCCTCGGTATGCCGACCCCGCCGCCCCGCGCCCCCTACGGCCAGGGGAACCTGCGCGGCGAGGAGCCGTTCCCGCGGGCCGCCCGCGGCGAACTGCGCGACGAGCGGCTCCGTGGCAACCTGCGCCGGGCGACCCGCACCATCCGTGCCAAGAGGCTCGCCGTCACCGCCGAACTGCCCGACTGGGAGGCCCTGCGCACCGCCGGCGCGCAGATCAAGGCCGACACCATGAACCGGCTGCCCGAACTGCTGGAGCGGCTGGAGCGCGAGGTCACCGCCGCCGGGGGCACCGTCCACTGGGCCCGCGACGCCGCCGAGGCCAACGCCGTCGTCACCCGGCTGGTGGAGGCGACCGGCAGCGACGAGGTCATCAAGGTCAAGTCGATGGCCACCCAGGAGACCGGGCTCAACGAGCACCTCGCGGCCCGGGGCATCACCGCCCACGAGACCGACCTCGCGGAGCTGATCGTGCAGCTCGCCGGGGACCGGCCATCCCACATCCTCGTCCCCGCGATCCACCGCAACCGCGACGAGATCCGCGACATCTTCCTCGACGGCATCCCCGGGGTCGATCCGGGACTCGACGCCGTCCCCGCCCACCTGGCCGCCGCCGCCCGCGCCCATCTGCGCGAGAAGTTCATGACCACCCGGGTCGCCGTCTCCGGCGCCAACTTCGGCATCGCGGAGACCGGCACCCTGTCCGTGGTGGAGTCGGAGGGCAACGGGCGCATGTGCCTGACCCTGCCGGACACGCTCATCACCGTCATGGGCATCGAGAAGGTGCTGCCCCGCTGGCAGGACCTGGAGGTCTTCCTCCAGCTCCTGCCCCGTTCCTCCACCGGTGAGCGGATGAACCCCTACACCTCGCTGTGGACGGGGGTGACCGAGGGCGACGGTCCCCGGGACTTCCACCTCGTCCTCCTCGACAACGGCCGCACCGCCGCCCTCGCCGACGCCGTCGGCCGCGAGGCGCTGAGCTGTATCCGGTGCTCCGCCTGTCTCAATGTCTGCCCCGTCTACGAACGCGTCGGCGGGCACGCCTACGGCTCCACCTACCCCGGCCCCATCGGCGCCGTCCTCACCCCCCAGCTCGCCGGGATGCACGAGACCGCCCACGATCCCAACGCCTCGCTGCCGTACGCCTCCAGCCTGTGCGGAGCCTGCTTCGACGCCTGCCCCGTGAAGATCGACATCCCGTCGCTGCTGGTCGAACTGCGCCACCAGAAGACCGAGCGGTCCGGGGCCACCGCCGAACGGCTCGCCATGCGCGCCGCCGCGGCCGTCATGGCGCGCCCCGCCCTCTACACCGCCGCCCAGCGGGCCGCGTCGGCCGGCGGCAGGATCGTCGCCGGGCGCGACCGGAGGATCACCAGACTGCCCCCGCCCTTCCGCGGCTGGAGCGACAGCCGGGACACCGCGGCACCGCCGAAGGGCACCTTCCGCGAGTGGTTCGCGTCCGCCGAGGGACAGGCCGAACTGCGCGCCGCCGCACGGACCGAGGAGGACCGTTGACCCGCCACGACACCCCGCCGACGGAGTCCCCCGGGGCGACGGGACCGGCCGCAACCGCGGCCCCGTCCGGGCCCACGGCACGCGAAGCGGTGCTCGGCCGGGTCCGCGCCGCCCTGGACATCGCCGGGAAGCCGCCGGTCACCGTCGAACGCGGCTACCGCACCGGACGCGTCCTGCCCGACGGCGAACGGCTCGCCCTGTTCACCGACCGTCTCCGCGACTACCGTGCCGACGTGCGCACCTGCACGGCCGCCGGGACCGCCGGGACGGTGGCCGACGCCCTGCGCGCGCACGGCGCCCGTACGATCGGCGTCCCGGCCGGACTCGACCGCGCCTGGCTCACCGCCTTCGACGGCACGGTGCGCACCGACTCACCGGACGTCCCCGCGCCGGATCTCCGCGAGTTGGACGGCGTCGTCACCGCCTCGGCCGCCGCCTGCGCCGGGACCGGCACCCTCTTCCTGGACGGTTCCCCCGACCAGGGGCGCCGCGCCCTCTCCCTCGTGCCCGACCTGCACGTCTGCGTCGTCGACCTGTCCTCGGTCGGGGCCGGCGTGCCCGAGGCCCTGGGCCGGCTGGTGCCGACCCGTCCGATCACCCTCGTCAGCGGACCGTCAGCGACCTCGGACATCGAACTGGAGCGGGTCGAGGGCGTCCACGGCCCCCGCACCCTGGTCGTCGTCATCCGCACCGACGTCTGACGCCCCGGGCCGGGCCGGTATCCCGGGCGCCCCTCCGGGGGTGCCGTCACGACACGCCGCCGGATGTCCGCCAGACGGGTCGGTGTCGGGTGCTTCCGGGCGCGTCCGAGTGGGGGAGCGCGGAGGGGGGGCCGACGATGTGACGGCCTCGCCGCGGGTCGCGGCCGGGCGGTGGTGTCGGTCAGGAGGAGGGAGCGCCGGGTGGCGAGTACAGGGGACGACCGGACGGCGGTCGGCGGGGAACGGAGAGAGGGCCTTCTGGGAGAACTGCGGGACGCGGTCTCGACGCGCTCCGCGCTCGTCATGGTGGGGGTGCTGCTCCTGCAACTGGGCTTCGCCCTCTCCTACATGGGTGCCTTCCACGCGCCCGAGCCCCACCGGGTGCCGATGGTGCTGGTGGCGCCGCAGGCGGTGGAGGGGCAGTTGGTGGCGCGGCTGAACGCGCTGCCGGGTGAGCCCGTGCACATCACCGCGGTCGCGGACCGGGCCGAGGCGCGGTCGAGGCTGCTGGAGCGCCGCACCGACGCGGCCCTGATCGTGGAACCGGCCGTGGCCACCGACACCCTGCTCGTCGCCTCGGCGGGCGGCCCGTCGGCGGCCGAGGCCGCCACGAAGATCGTGGCGGGCATCGAGCGCGCGGAGAACCGCCGGTTCGTGGTGCGCGACATCCGTCCGCCCGCGGCCGGGGACTCCCGGGGGCTGTCCTCCTTCTACCTCGTTCTGAGCTGGACGATCGGCGGCTACCTCGCCGCGTCGGCGCTGAACATGGCCGCCGGGTCGAAGCGTCCCACCCTGCGCCGCAGCCTGGTCCGGCTGATGGCGATGGTGCCGTACGCCCTGGTGTCGGGCATCGGGGGCGCGATCATCGTCGGGCCGGTGCTGGACTGCCTGCCGGGCGGCTTCTGGGAACTCGTCGGCATCGGCACCCTCGTGGTGTTCGCCTCCGGAGCGGTGGGGGTGGCGCTCCAGTCGCTGGCCGGCACCGTCGGCCTCGGCCTCACCATCCTGATCTTCACGATCCTGGGCAACCCCAGTTCCGGAGGGGTCTATCCGCCGTCCCTGCTGCCGCCGTTCTGGCGGGCCATCGGGCAGGCGCTGCCGCCGGGCGCCGGGACGACCGTGGTGCGCAACACCGTCTACTTCGACGGGCACGGCACCTCCGGTGCCTACTGGGTCCTCGCGCTCTGGGCGGTCGGGGGCGTCGCAGTGGCCATCGCCGCCGCCACGCTGCGTGACCGGCGCGAGGGCATCCTTCCGCTGGTGGACCGGACGCGCCCGGCGGGTTAGCGGCACGGTCCCGCGCCGACGGCGGTCGCCGTGCGGAGCGCGGGACGTCCGGCGGAGTGCGGGCCCGGCCCCGGAAGAGGGGGCCGGGCCCGCGGCGCGCACGGGCGCGGCGGCGGACGGGCGCGGGGGTGCCCGGCGCGGAACGCGGGCCCGGTGAGCGGGTGGCGCAAGGGCCGCGGGGAACGGGGTGGGGCGGGACCGCGGTGCGGGGGGAGCGGCGGGACGGCCGGTGTACGGGGGTGGACCAGGGATGCGCGGGAGGGTTGCCGCCCGGTGCGGATCAAGCCGGACCCGGCTTCCCGACCCCCTTCGCCGCGTGCCCCGTTCGGGTCGTTTTCGGCCCCGCCCGGGCCGCTGACCATGGGATGGACGGATCGGCGTCGGGGTTGCACAGGACGGCACGTTTGGCCGGATCGCCGCGCACCTTGACCGAAGTAGTGGTCTAGACCATAGGTCGCCGGGAGTCGTATCGTCGAAACCGTGACCGCGCGCCGCAGGGCCGCGCGCGGCGACCGTTCCGAAGAACACCCCCCGCCCACCGTTCCCGCCCTGCGCCCATTCCGCCGAGGGGACCCGCCTGTGATCGACACAGTGGTGGTACTGCGAGCCGAGGACGCCGTCCTCGACTTTCTCTCCGTGCTCACCCCGACCGTCACCCCGTCCGCAACCCCCGTCGCACGCCCCGGACCGGCTCCGGCCGGGCCCGGCCGCGAGGTCCACGTCCTGCTCGCCGACCACGGCGACCACCTCGTGCTGCCTCCCGCCGCCACGCTCGGTGAACGCCTCGCCCTCCTCGCCAGCCATGTGCGGGAGGCCGACGAGGGCGCCGCCTCACCCGGACCGGACGCCCTCGCCACGCGCCTCGCCCGGATCGCCGACGGCCGCCCGGTCCGCGTCTGGACCCACTCGCCCGCCGACAACCGGCGCAGCCGGGGCCGCCTCGGCAACGACGTGGCCGACGCCCTCGCCGCGGCCCCGGACGCCGAACCCGTGCTCCACGCCGTCGGGTACTCGCCGTTCCTCCAGGTCGTCAGCGACCTCGACCGGCCCCTGCCCCGCGAACTCGTCGCCGCCAAGCTGGACTTCGTCAACCGGCACGCCCGGCACCTGCTCGACAGCGACTCCCCGCAGCACAAGCTCTACACCGGCCGGGTGCCCTCCGCCGAGCGCTACTTCACCGCCGGAGCCGGTGAACGCCGACGGCTGTTCGCCCTGCTGGCCAGCCTGGACGACGAGGCGGCCTCCGTGCCCGACCCCTGGGAGTTCGCCACCTCGGCGTACGAGAACGAGCGTCTGGACGCCACCACCGCCTGGATCGCCCGCCATCTCGCCCCCGACGCCGGGCCGTTGATCGAGGTCGGCGCCTGCGAGGGGGCCCTCACCAGCCGGCTCTCCGGCAAGGGCCACCGGGTCGAGGCCACCGAGCCCAACCCGGCCTTCCGCGCCCGGCTCGCCGAGGGCCCCGGATCCGACGAGGCGGTCGGCGTCCACGCGGACGGGCTGGACGACCTCGCGGGCTCCCGCCGCCTGCCCGGCGCCGCCTACCTGCTGGTCGAGATGCTCTACTACGGACAGGACCCGGAGCGGTTCGCCGCGCTGCCCACCGACCTCCTCTTCATCGCGCTGGAGCCCGAGGCGCTCGACACCCGGCTGCGCCCCTGGATCGCCGCCACCGCCGACTGGGACCAGATCGACGAGACCGTTCTCGTCCGCCCCGCCCTGGAAGCCGTCTGCGGCGGCCGTGCCCATCTGTGCAAACGCGGCAGCACGGGTGTCCTGCTGCGCCGCCGCCCCACTCCGACCGAAGGCCGATAACCTCAGTGAGCACCGTCGCTTCCCTGGTCAACTCCTGCCTGATGGCCTCCTACGAAGGCCGGACACCGCCCGAGTGGATACGCGCCGCCGTGGCGGACGGCCTCGCCGGTGTCGGGATCTTCGGCACCAACCTGGCGCCCCCCGCCGAACCCGGCGCCGCCCCGTACGGCACCTTCCACGAGGACATCGCCGCACCCCTGCGCGCCGTCCGCCCCGACGTGCTGATCGCCCTGGACGAGGAGGGCGGTGACGTCACCCGCCTCGACTACCACCGGGGCAGCCCCTACCCCGGCAACCACGCCCTCGGCGCCGTCGACGACACCGACCTCACCCGCGACGTCGCCCGCGCCATCGGCGCCGACCTGGCCGAGGCCGGTGTCAACCTCTGCTTCGGCCCCTGCGCCGACGTCAACTCCCAGCCCGACAACCCCATCATCGGCGTCCGCTCCTTCGGCGCCGACGCCCCGCGCGTCGCCCGGCACACCGAGGCCTTCGTGCGGGGACTCCAGGAGAACGGGGTCGCCGCCACCCTCAAGCACTTCCCCGGCCACGGCGACACCGGCGTCGACTCCCACACCGCCTTCCCCGACATCGACCGCGACCTGACCGCGCTGCGCGCCCTCGACCTGCCGCCGTTCGCCGCGGGAGCCGCCGCCGGGGCCCGGGCCGTCATGGTCGGCCACATCCGGCTGCCGCACCTCGCGGAGCCGCCCGCCACCCTCAGCCCCCGCATCGTCACCGGGCTGCTCCGCGACGAACTGGGCTACGACGGCGTCGTCGTCAGCGACGCCCTGGAGATGGCCCCCGTCCTCGACCGCTGGGGCTTCGGCGGCGCGGCGGTGCTCGCCTGGGCCGCCGGTGTCGACCTCGTCGTCCTCGGCGCCAGCGGCGTGGAGCACGTGCTGCCCGAGGTGCACCGGGCGGTCGAGGAGGCCCTCGCCAAGGGCGAGCTGACCCTCGCACGGCTGGAGGAGGCCGCCGCCCGCGTCACCGCTCTGCGCCGCTGGGCCGTCCCCACCACCACGGGCGCCCCCCGGCACGGCATCGGCCTCCTCGCCGCCCGCCGCGCCCTCGCGGCCACCGGACTGCCCGCCCCCGACGACCGGCCGCTGCACACCGTACGGCTCGCCGGTGAGGCCAACATGGCGGTGGGCGTGGCCCCCTGGGGACTGGAGGACGCCCTCGCGGGACTCGGCCGGCTCGCCTCCGCGACCGACGTCACCCCCGGCACACCGCCGGACGGCGTCCCGCTGCCCGACGACGGCCCGCTCGCCGTCGTCGTCCGCGACGCCGCCCGCCACCCCTGGCAGCGCGACGCCCTGGCCGCCCTGCGGGCCCGCAGGCCCGGCCTCGTCACCGTCGACATGGGCCTGGAACCGGCGCCCGGACTGCTCGACCCCCCGCTGCTGCTCACCCGTGGCGCCGGTCTCGCCAACGCCGTCGCCGCCGCCGAACTCCTCACCGGCCGGGTCTGGACCGGCCCGCTGCGCGAACGGTGACCCGTCCACTCCTCGGCTGCCTGCGACGCGACCCCCAGCCCACCGAAGCCCACGGGAGCGACAGCGTGTACGACCTGTGCGTCGGGCTCGGCTACCACTGCGAGTCCACCCACCAGATCCGCCGCATCACCGGTGAGGACCGGGCCCACTACTTCGACTGGCTCGACCTCGAACTCGCCTCCGTCATCGAGACCCTGGAGGCCGACTTCGCCAACGTGCTCCGCCCGGGGCTGAGCGAGCCCTTCAGCGACGGCGCCTGCGCCCTCGACCGGGGCTCCGACATCCGCTTCTTCCACGAGTTCCGGGCGGACGCCGACGCCCCCGGCGGACTGCTGACCCAGGACGCCATCGACCGGCAACTCCCCCGGGTGAGAGAGAAGTTCGACTACCTCGCCGAGCGGTGGCGGGCGACGTCCGCCTCGGCCGCCCGGGTGCTGTACGTCCACCACGACGCCTTCGACGAGTCGGACACCGACGATCTGCTGCGGCTGCGCGCGGCCCTGTCCCGGCCGCACCCCGGGCACCGGTTCGGCCTCCTGTGGCTGCGCCGGACCCCGCCGTCGCCCCGGTCCGCCGCCCGCCTCCCGGACGACATCCGCTGGGACACGGTGCGGCCCGTCCCCGGGCGCTGGGAGGGCGACGACGCCGGATGGGACCGGGTCCTGGCCCGCTTCCCCCTGCGCCGCCGCGCCCCCGCCCCGGGCACGGCCGGGGCCCGGCCCGCCGCATGAGGCGTCGGCCGGCCGCCGGACGGCGCGGCACCCGGCCGCGCCCGGCGGACATGTCCCCCGACCCCTGCCGCCCACCCCCCGGCTCCCGCCCGGAACCCGGCAGCCGCACCGTCGGGTCCGGGCCCCCAGCCGGGCAGCCGGGCCGCGCCCGTCCGCCGGGCCCGCCGGACCACCGGCCCGCACCGGTCGACCCCTGGTCCCCGGCCGCGCGCATCCCGCGCGCCGCCGGCCGCGCTCCGCGCCGGACACCGGACTCCGCGGCGGCGTCCGGGTCCCGGCCCCCGGCCGGTCCCGGCCCGGCGCGGCGCGCGGAGCCCGGCCCCTCGCGCCCGTCCCTCTCCTGTCTCCACCTCTCCCTCTCCCTCTCCCACGCCCGTCCCCGTCCCCGAAAGGACCGCGCGACCATGGCGCCCCCCGTACGTCCCCGCACCGTCGTCCTGTCCCCGCACTTCGACGACGCCGCCCTCTCGCTCGCCGGGCTGCTGCCCGCGCTGCCCGGCCCCGTCGACGTCGTCACCGTCCACGGCGGCGTGCCCGCCCCCGACGCCCCCGTCTCCTGGTGGGACACCCGGTGCGGCTTCTCCTCCGCCGCCGAGGCCCACCGGGCGCGCCGCGCCGAGGACGCCGCCGCCTGCGCCCTGATGGGCGCCCGCCAGGTGCTCCTCGACCACGCCGACGGCCCCTACGCGCCCGAGGGGGCCACCCTCGACGGACTCGCGGCCCTCCTGCGCGAACTGCCCGACGACACCCTGGTCCTCGCCCCGCTCGGCAGCAACCAGCCCGACCACGAGGCCGTGCGGCGCGTCGCCCTGCGCGTCCTCGCCGACCGGGGCGCGCCGCCGCCCTGGATCTACGCCGACCTGCCCTACACCGGCCACCTGCCCGAGTGGGGCACCCCCGCCGCGAGCGACGCGCTCGCCCGCAGCTCCCGGTGCGGACTCGCCTACCAGGACCTCCTCACCACCCACCGCACCATCGTCCGCCACGACCTGATCCTCGACGACGCCCAGTGGGCCGCCAAACGCGCCGCCGTCCTGTGCCACGGCTCCCAACTGGCCCCGGTCGCCGAGGAGCACGGCGGCTTCCTCGCCCGCACCGGACCGCTGCGCGCCGAACTGGTCTGGTCCCTGGAGGCGACGGCCCCCGCCGCCGGACGGCCCGCCGAGGGGAGCCTGCCGTGCTGACCGGCACCGCCCCGCCCGAGCGGCCGGTCGTCCTCGCCGCCCGCGGCCTGGTCAAGGAGTACCGCAGGGGACGCGCCGTGGACGGCGTCGACCTCACCGTGCACGCCGGGGAGCGCCTCGGTCTCCTCGGGCCGAACGGAGCCGGGAAGACCACCACGCTCCTGATGTGCCTCGGCGCCGTCCGGCCGGACGCGGGCGGCGTGGAGATCCTCGGCCACCCGCTGGAGGGACGGCGCGCCCGCGCCATGCAGGGCCTCGGTTTCGTGGCCGGATACCTGCCCCTGCCCGACCGGGTCAAGGTCCGCGAGTACCTGCGGCTGTACGCCGACCTGTACGGGCTGCGCGACGCCCGCGGCGCCGTGGAACGGGCCCTCACCCGCTTCGGCATCGGCCATCTCGCCGGGGCCATCGGCACCGAGCTGTCCAGCGGGCAGCGCACCCTGGTGGGCATCGCCAAGGCCGCGCTGCACCGCCCCCGGCTGATGGTCCTCGACGAACCCACCGCCTCCCTCGACCCGGACATCGCCCTGCGGGTGCGCACCGCGCTGCTCGACCTGTGCGCGGAGGAGGGCACGGCGCTGCTGGTCACCAGCCACGACATGGTCGAGGTGGAACGGCTCTGCGAGCGGGTCGTCTTCCTGCGCCTCGGGCGCATCGCCGCCGACGGCACGCCCGCCGAGGTCGCCGGGCGCTTCGGCCGCGACGACCTGGAGGGCGTCTTCCTGCACCTCGCGGGGGAGCCCGGCCGGGACGGCTCCGGCACGGCACGGGACGGGGCCGCCGCATGACCACCACCCCCGTCACCCCCGCGCCGCCCGGCGGACCGCGGAGCGAGGCCCTGCGCACCCCGGCCTCGGCCTCCCTGCACCGCGTCCTCGCCGTCGCCCGGCGGCAGTGGCTCGTCCTCAAGCGCAGCCCGCACCGCTTCTTCGACGTCCTGGTCTGGCCCCTCGTCGACACCCTGCTCTACGGCTCCATCGGACTGTTCGCCGCGCAGGCCGCCGAGGCCGCGGGCGGCGAACCCGGCACCGCGGCCACCGTCACGGTCTACCTGCTCAGCGGCACGGTGCTCTGGCACCTCGTCCACCAGACGCAGATCTCCCTGGCCACCGGCTTCCTGGAGGAGACCTGGTCCCGCAACATCCTGGGACTGCTCGCCACCCCGACCCGCGCCTGGGAGTACCTCGCCGGGGTCGGCCTCTTCGCCCTCGTCCGCACCGCCGCCGGCACCCTGGCCGTCGCCGCCCTGGCCTTCGGCGCCTACGCGTTCGACGTCACCACCCTCGGGTTCGGGCTGATCCCCGTCGCCGCCCTGCTGCTGGTGTGCGGCTGGTCGGTGGCGCTCCTGGTGGTCGGCCTGGTCCTGCGCTTCGGCAGCGGGGCCGAGGCCCTCGTCTGGGGCGCGCTGTCCGTGGTGATGCCGCTCTCCGGGGTGTTCTCACCCGTCTCCACGCTGCCCGCCCCGCTGCGCCCCATCGCCCAACTGCTGCCCACCACCCATGTGTTCGCGGTGGGCCGCGACCTGGCCGCCGGGCACGGCATCTCCTGGGGGCGGCTCGGCCTGGCGGCCGCGGGCACCGCCGCCCTCGCCGCCCTCAGCCTCTACGCCCTGCTGCGGATGCTGCGCACCTTCCGCCGCCGGGGGCTGGTCACCCGCTACTCCTGACCCCGCCCGCCGGGGAACCGCGCCGGGTGGCGGTGCCGTGGACGCCGCCACCCGGCACGCGCGCCGGAAGCAACTCCGCCGCGCGATTCCAGCCATGTTCGCTTCGACTGTTTTCGGTCCACGGCGCGCCGCCGGGACGTGTCCCTTTTTCGTCGCGGAGCCGTCCGTCGGGACGCGCGCCGTCACAGCCGACCCACGAGCTGGAGTAACCGCACGATCACTGTTGGTCAGCATGTTCGATTCGCGGGGGGCCGGAGCTACTTCCGGCCTCCCGTTTCGTACCCCCATTCGACACCGGGCCGCCGGAGAACGGCGTGTTGCCGTCGCCTCGCCGCCCGGCCCGGTGTCACGGGTGCTTCACCCCCTGGTCACCGGGGCAAACGGCTGACGAAATGGGGGACGAGCCGGGTGGTTCGCGAAGGATGCCCGGAGACCTTGGGGGTTGTACATGGTGCGTGTTCTCGTGGTGCACGACTCGCTGCTGATGCGATCGGCACTGGCTCAACTGCTGCTCTCCTCAGAGGGCTTCGACGTCTCGTCGATGTCCTCCAGAGGCGTCGAACCGGACGAGGACGACCTTCCGCCGGACGTCTGCGTCGTCGACGGGGAGTGTCTCGCCGGAGAGGAGGAGCCGCGCCGGGCGCCGTACTGGCGCCGGCGCGGGACCGGGCTGATCGTCCTGACCGCGCCCGAACGGCCGGGCGTGCTGCGCCGCGCCTTCGACGCCGGGGCGCTCGGCTTCGTCAACAAGGACGCCCCCTCCCAGCGGCTGATCGCCGCCGTGTACGCCGTCGCCAAGGGGGAACGATTCGTCGACGAGAAGCTCAGCGTCGCCCTGCTCGCCGCCTCGCAGCGGCCACTGACGGCACGCGAGCTGAGCGTCGTCTCGCACGCGGCCCAGGGCGCGTCGGTCGCGGAGATCGCCGGTGCCCTGCACCTGTCGCGGGGCACCGTGCGCAACTACATGGCCAGCGCCATACGCAAGGTCGGCGCGCGCAACCGCGTCGACGCGATACGCATAGTGCAGAGCGCCGGCTGGATGTGACGCGCCGGGTGGGGCACCGGGCGCGCCGGTTCCGCGCGGTCAGTCCCGGGTCTCGTCCCAGTGCCCCACCAGATCGCGGTAGAGCGGTGAACGGCCCAGCAGTTCCCGGTGGGTGCCGCATTCCGCGCCGACACCGTCCAGGACCAGCACCCGGTCCGCCCGCAGCGCCGACGACATGCGGTGCGCCACCACGAGCAGCGCCCCCGGCCGGCGGGCGAGCGCCTCCTCGGCCCGCGCCTCGGCCGCCGCGTCCAGATGGCAGGTCGCCTCGTCGAGCAGCAGCAGCCGCGCCGGGGAGAGGTGCGCCCGCACCAGCACCAGGAGTTGGCGCTCGCCCTGGGACAGCTCGTCCGGCCGCAGCGGCGCGTCCGGCCCGCCCAGCCGCCGCAGCAGCCCGTCGGCGCCCAGCTCCCGCACGGCGGCCAGGATCTCCGCGTCGCCCGCGTCCGGCCGCAGATAGGTGAGGTTCTCCCGGACCGTACCGGTGAAGACGTACGCCTGCTGTGGCAACAGGGCCCGCAGACGGGTCAGTTCGGGGGACGGCGGGCCGGTGACCCGTCGGCCCGCGACCTCCACCGTGCCGCCGGTCGGGGCCAGTGTCCCGGCGACGAGGCGGGTGAGCGTGGACTTCCCGATGCCGCTCGGTCCGACGACGGCCAGGTGCTCACCCTCCTCGACGCACAGGTCGAGCGCGTCCAGCACCGGCTCCGCCCGCGCCCCGTACGCCAGCGTCACCGACCGCAGCCGCACGGCGGGCACGGCGCGCCGGGGCGGCGGCACGGGGGCCCGTGGTGCCGGGGGTTCGGCGGGGGTGCGCGTGTCGGGAGGGGATCCCGTGTCTGTGTCTGTGTCCGTGCCTGTGACCGTGTCCGGGGCCGTACCGGCGTTCGTGCGTGGGTGCGGCTCCGGGTCCGGCACCGAAACCGGGTCCGGCACCGGGTCCGGGACCGGGTTCGGATTCGGCGGCCCGGTGTCCGCCGGTGCCGACCGGTGCGGACGGTGGTCCTCGGCGCCGCCGCGGTTCCTGGGGATCGGGGGCGGCGCGGTGATCCGGTCCAGGACCACCAGCAGTCGGGTGCCCGCGGCGCCCAGCGCGGTCATCAGGGTGTGCAGGGCGGGCAGGAGCGCCTGCGCCAGATAGGTGAAGGCACCCAGTACGGCGCCGGTCGAGACGCCCCGGTCCCGCAGGGCGGGGACGGCCAGGAGCAGGAGCAGGAGCGGCAGTTGGCCCGCGATGCCCAGGGCCAGGGTGCGCAGTCCGGCCCACCGGGCGAGGACGCGTGCCGTCGCGGCGGCCTCCGCGACGAGCCGCTCGCCCCGCTCCGCCACCTCCGGCTCCGTGCCGCAGGCGGTGATGTCGCGCAGCGCCCGCCGGGTGCGGGCCACATGATCGCCCAGGGCCTCGTCGGCGGCGAGCGCCCGCCGCTGCGCCGCCCCCATCGGCCGCAGGGTGGCCAGGAACAGCGCCAGGCCCCCGGCGAGCGGCGGCAGCACGACCACCAGCAGCGCCGGGTCCAGGGAGAAGAGGCCCACCAGGGCCCCGGCGGCGGTGAAGACGAAGGAGCGCAGGGTCAGCACCAGGCCCGCGAAGCTGTCCCGCACGATCTCGACCTGATTGGTCAGCCGGGAGACGGCCGCCCGGTCCCCGCCACCGGGGCGGACCCGCGCACCGGCCATGGACCGGTCCACCGCGCGCTCCACCAGCCGGTCCCGCAGTGGCTCCGTCAACTCCGCGAGCTGGGCGAAGACCCCGCGCACCACGGGCGCCCCGAGCAGCACGGCGACCCCGGCGGCGGCCAGCCAGCCGAGCCCGACCGCCGTCCTCCCGGCGAGGAACCCCGCGTCCAGCGAGCGGGCGACGCCGTACCCGATGAGGAACGTCTGCGCCGACTCGGCCAGCGACCACAGCATCAGCCGGGCGACGGCGCCCTTGCGGCGGGCGAGGAACCGGCGGGCGGGCGGCAGGACGCGCCGCACAACGCCGGATCCTTCGTGGCCCCCGGCCCGGGGGCGGTCGTGCGGAACGGTCATGCCCGCGCCTCCCCGCGCAGCGCGTGGCGCGGGCGCGGCGGCCCGGCCTCGGGTCGGGTGCCGATGCCTGTGCCGTCGTCGACGTCCGCGCCTGTGCCCGTGCCCGTGCCCGCGCCTGTGCCCGTGCCCGTGGCGGTGTCCGAGCCTGCGTGTGTGTGCGTTCCGGTGGTGCCGCCGTCCCGGACGGTGCCCGCGCCGCCGGCCGCGCAGGTGCGTCCACCGGCGTCGGCGTCGGTGTCGGTGTCGGCGTCGGCTTCGGGGCCGGTCAGGGCGGCGGAGGCGAGGGCGCTGACCGCTCCGGTGGCCGGATCGGGGCCCGTGCGCCCGGCGCCGGCCGCCGGGGACCGGTCGGTGGTCCCGGTTCCGGTGCCGTTCCCGGCCCCCGAGGGCTCGCGGACCCCGCCCCCGGTGGCGCGCCGTGGCTCCGCGGAGCCTCCGGCCCGAATGCCGTCGCCGGCCCCCGCGTGCTCCATGGCCCCGGGCCCGGCGAAGCCTTCCGCTCCAGTGCCGTCCCCCACCCCCACCGGACCGTCCGTCCCATGAGGCCCTTCCGCCCCCACGGGCCCCTCCGCCCCGGCGGGCGTCTCGGTCCCGGCGGACCCCTCCGTGCCCGTCGCGAACACCGCCCGGTACCCGGCCTGTTCCCAGAGCCGCTCATGGGGACCCACCGCCCGTACCCGCCCGGCGTCCAGCCAGATCACCAGATCGGCGCGTGCCGCCACCGACGGGCGGTGCGCGACCACCAGCCGGGTGGCGTGGCCGAGCGCGCGCCGCATCGCCCGGTCCACCGCGTGCTCGGTGGCCGTGTCGAGGCTGGAGGTCGCGTCGTCCATCACCAGCAGCCGTCCCGTGTGCGCGAACGCGCGGGCCAGACCGAGGCGCTGGTGCTCGCCCCCGGAGAGCGGCACCTCGTCGAGCCGGGTGTCGTAGGTGTCCGGCAGCCGCCGGACGAAGGCGTCCGCGTCCGCGATCCGCACGGCCTCCCGCACCCGGTCGGGCGGCGCCGTGCGCGCCCCGGCGGCGACGGCCCCGGCCACGGTCCCGTCCCCCAGGACCGGACGGGCGAAGGCGAAGCCGACGCCGGTGCGCAGTTCCTCCCGGGTCAGGGCGTCGAGCCGGACCCCGTCGAGCAGCACCTCGCCCGCGTCCGGGTCGGCCAGCCGCCCGGCGACGGCGGCCAGTACGGACTTCCCGGCGCCGCTGCGGCCCACCACCGCGGCGGTCAGCCCGCCGGGCACCACGATCCCGTCCGCCCTCAGCACCTCGGTCCCGTTCCGCAGGACCCGCACCCCGCGCAGCTCCAGGGTGCCGGGGCCGTCCGGCGGCAGCACCGCGGTGCCGTGGCGCAGGGCGGGCAGGGACTCCAGCTCGGCGGTCCGCTCCCGCGCCGCCCGGCTGCGGACCAGCGCGCCGAGCACGGTGGCCGCGCTGCCGAGGCCCGCGGCGAGCTGCGCGTACCGGCACGCCGCCAGCAGCCCCCCGACGCTCAGGGCGCCCGCGCCGAGCCGGAGCCCGCCGACCGCCGTGGCCGCCAGGGTCAGCAGCGGCACCAGGACGTTGCCGGTGGCCAGGGCCCGGCCGTGCAGCGTCCACATCCGCCGGCCCAGCGCGGAGAGGCGGCCCAGCGGGGCCAGGACCCGTGCCCGTTCCCGGGGCGCCGTCCCGGCGGCGTCGATGGTCTCGGCGCCCTCCAGGGTCTCCAGCAGCCGCCCCGCGATGTCCGACTGCACCCGCTGGTAGTCCCGCACCGACGCGCCCGTGTCGCGGGCGAAGACCCGCAGCACCAGGGCCAGCGCGGGCAGCCCGGCCAGCACGCACAGGGCCACCCAGAGGTCGACCAGGGCCAGCGCGGCCAGCGCCCCGGCCGGAGTGATCAGTGAGGCCGCGAGCGCGGCCCTCGCCGCGGGCCCGCCGCCCGCGTCGGACGCGTTGAGCGTCAGCCGGGTCGCCGTGTCCCCGGGGGAGTGCGGGCGGGCGGCGTCCGGGACGGCGCGCAGCAGCCCGGACAGGGCGCGGGAGCGGACCGAGGCGGTCCAGCCCGCCGTGCACCGCCCGGTGAGCAGGGCCGTCAGGCTGTCCAGGAGCACCTCGCCGGTGAGCAGGGCCACGCTCATCGAAAGCCAGCGGTCGGCGGATTCCCCGCGGAGCAGCAGATCCAGTGCCCGGCCGAGGACCAGGGGCTGGGCCACGGCGACCGCTGCCGCCGCCAGGGAGCAGACGAGCACCAGCAGTTCGGGCAGCCGGCCCGGTCCCGGCTCCGGGGAGTCGCCGGCCATCCGCTCCGTCCGGCGGACCCTGGTGGTCCCGTCCCTCACAGCCGCCCCTTCCTGGGATCGGCATCGGCGCGCCCCCGGGAATGTCCGGGGGCGCGCCGGTGCCGGAACGCACGGCCCGCCGCGCTGAACGCGGCGGGCCGACCTGATGTCACGCGGGCGCGTCGCGCCGGTCGCGTCAGTTACAGGTGGTGATGCTCAGGCTGCTGTCGCCGCAGAGCAGCAGGCTCGCGCGGCTGCCGGTCTCCACGTCGCCCATGGCCTCTTCCTTCGGGGTCTCCATGGACTGCAGGTCGAACAGGTTCATCGCTCATCCCTTCGTAGGACAACGTGTTACTTCACGGTCTCCGGTGAGACCGGCTCATGGGCGGCGCCCGGGCGCCGCGGTGGGGGGAGGAACGGCAGACCGGCGGGCCGGTCGCCGCGTACCGAGGCGACGGCGAGCAGACAGCCGGCCGTCCCGGTGGACAGGTCCATGGACAGGCGCATCATCTGCTCGCCGGGGAAGGCGAGCCGTCCCTCGTACGCCATGGCGTGCCAGGTCAGCGCGGAGAGCTGGCGGTCGACGGCCGCGGGGCCGGTGCCGTCGCCCGGGGTCGTCGTCCGGCCGAGGTACAGCACCATGCCCGCGACGCCCCGGTACAGGCCGGGCTGCGCGTAGAACATGGCCTGCGCGGCGCGCACGATCTCGCTCCTGGCCCGTTCGAACGCCTCGTCGGCACGGTGCGCCAGGTAGTCGTCGAGGACCATGCCGATGCCGACGCTGCCCGCCCCCAGGTACGGCATGGTGCGCCAGCCCTCGTCGACCTGGAGCGCCCCGCCCGCGCCGCGGACGCAGCGCGCGAGGTCCTGGCGCAGGGCGGTCCCGGCGAGGTCCAGCAGCCCGGTGTCACCGGTGCGTTCGTACAGGCGCAGGAACAGCAGGGCGCTGCCGGTCGCGCCGTGCAGCAGTCCGGCGCGCGGCCGGTGTCCCGGGGCCCGCCCGGCGGCCCCGGTGGTGAGGGGGCGCGCGCTCAGCTCGGCGCACCGCAGGGCCGCGTCGCGCAGGGCCGGGTCGCCGGTGGCGGCGGCCAGCGCGTCGAGGGCCAGCCCCACCCCGGCGGTGCCGCCGTGCAGGTCCGCCGCGAGGTGCTCCAGGGGGTGGTCGAGGAGCAGCCGGGCCAGATCGAGCGCCTGATCCCGGTGGCCGAGGTGGTCCAGCGTCCAGGCGAGTCCCGCGACGCCGTCGTGGAAGCCCAGGGGCATGCCCGACGGAGGCTCCTTGACGTGGTCCAGGAGCCAGCGCTCCCCGTCCTCGTCGCGCCCCGCGCCGCTCTCGGCGAGCGCGTACAGCACCCCGGCGGCGCCGTGGCCGAAGGCGAGGCCGCCGCCCGCCGTGGCGAACTGGGCGATGTCACCGGGGAAGAGCCGGTCGTCGCGGGACGGGGTGGCGGAGGCGCGGATCGCCCCGGCCATCGAGTCCCGGCTGCGGGGCCAGTCCCCGGGCTCCACCGGCACGAAGCGGTCGCCGGAGCGCCGTGGGGCCGGGGGCCGTGCGGCCGTCCCGGCGATCTCGTCGACCGCCGCGTCCAGGAAGGACCGGGGGACCGGGAACTGCTCCGCGACCACGGCGGCCAGATGCGCGGCCTTGCGCCGGTCCAGTGCCAGCAGACTGGTCAGCGGCAGGAACAGGGCCAGCCGCAGACAGGCCAGGGCGTAGCGGTCCACGGCCGGGCCCCGTCGGCCGGGGGGTGCCACGAAGCCGGGGTGGGCGACGGTCTGCCGGCCCGGCTCGTCCACGCCGTGGGCGGCCTCGAAGTCCAGCAGGGCGACCCGCCCGTCCTCGCGGATCATGATGTTGAAGAGATGGAGGTCGTTGAAGACCACGCCCCGCTCGTGGACCTGGGTGACGGCCCGCTCCACCTGGGCGTGGACGTCCAGCGCCCACGCGGTGTACTCGGCCAGGCGCCGCTCGTCCGGGTCGGCCTCGATGAGCGGGTGCCGGCGGGCGAAGAAGGTGTTGAGCGGCTTGCCGTCCAGGTACTCCAGGACCAGGAAGTGGTGCTCGCCCACGGTGAAGGCGTCGCGCACCTCGGGGGTGCAGTCCAGTCCCGACAGCCTTTCCAGGGCCCGGCGTTCGCGCTCCAGCCGGGCCACCGCGTCGGCCCCGTCGGCCGCCAGACCGGCGTGCGGGCGGGCCTCCTTGAGGACCACGGTCTCCCCGGTGCGGGTGTCCCGGGCGCGGTAGACCCCGCCGCCGTTGGAGAAGTGCAGCGCCGCCTCGACGGTGTACGGGATGTCCGCCAGCGTCGTGGTGGACCGCGCCTCCAGATGCGGGCGCAGGAACTCCGGCAGGCCCACCCAGTCCGGCGTCCGGAGGACCGGGCCGCGCGGATCGGGCACGAGGACCCCGTCGGGGCGGGCGATCGCGGGGCGCAACTCGCCCTCCTCGTCGTAGCAGTTGCGCCGGGTGAAGCTGCCGTAGCGCACGTGCACCGGGCCGGCGCCGAGGCGCAGGTCGCTCAGGATGTGCGGGCCGGACTCACCGTCCAGCAGCGCGGACAGCTCGCCCGCGATCCGCTCGAACCGCTCCTCGTCGGGCGGGTAGACGGTGATGAACTTGCCGCTGCCCGCCCGGTCGGCGTACTTGGCGTTGCGCTGGTGGAGCAGGTAGCGGCTGGGCACGAACTTGAAGGCGACCCCGTGCTCCAGGCAGTACCGCCGGACACGCTCCAGCACCGACTCGGCGTTGTCGAGGCGGGCGGAGACATGGATCTTCCAGCCCTGCGGGGGCAGTTCGACGCCCACGGGACGCAGCGCGAGCCAGTCGCCGCTCTCGCCGCTCCACCATCCCTCGGGGACGGGCAGGGTGGCCGCCGCGTAGCGGGTGTCCGCCGCGGCGGTGCCGGGTGCCGTGCGGTGCGGCGCGTCGTAGAAGGACGGGTCCGCGTCGCAGTACACGGCGTAGCCCTTGTTCACAGCCGCTCCCTCCGCCGGTCGTTGCCGTGGAAGACGCTGTCACGCACGGCGGTGTCCCGGACAGTCGCCGCTGTCATGTCTCCGAGGTGCGAAACGCACGGGTTACTTCGGGGGGCCGGGGGTACGGGCACGCGGGCGACGGCGGGTGCGCGGCCGCGCGAGGAAGGGGTGATGGAGGGCGCCGGGCGGGTGCGCCGGTGAACGCGGAGCGGCGAGCCGTTCCCGGTCCGCCAGCGCGCCGCACGAGGCCGGCGACGGCGCACCCGGTACGCCGTGCCCGCGGCAGGGGCAGGGTGGGAGTCGCCCGGCCGAGCGGTCCGGTCGCGGTCACCGCTGGTGTGCGGTGCTCTTCTCTCCTCGGAGTACCCTGCCAGTCCGCAGCCAGTCCGCGGGACACTCGTGAACAGCCGTCTGGAGTCAGCGCATGAAAACCACAAACCCTTGGGCCGGATCCCTGGACGGGGCTCCGTCGCAGGTCGGGTTCGGCCCGCGGGCATTCCGTCTCGATGTCTGAGCAGCTGCCGGCGTGCCCGGAGTGCGGCGAGGCGTACACGTATGAGAGCGGCGCGCTGCTGGTGTGCCCGATGTGCGGCCACGAGTGGTCGGCCGGGCCCGTCGCGGACGAGGGCACCGCGCCCGCGGCGATCCGCGACGCGGTCGGCAACGAGCTGGCCGACGGCGACACGGTCACCGTCGTCAAGGACCTCAAGGTGAAGGGCGCCGGTGGGGGAGTGGTGAAGGTCGGCACCAAGGTGCGTGGCATCCGGCTGATCCTCGACGGTGTCGGCGACCACGACATCGACGCGACGGTACCCGGGTTCGGCCGCATGCAGCTCAAGTCGAGCGTCGTGAAGAAGTCCGGCTGATCCGACCCCGTCACGGCGGGCCGACGAGACGACGAGCGGACCCCGGACGGCCACTGCCCCATCCTCATACCGGTGATGAGGGTGGGGCAGCCGTGTCGGGGACGGTGGGACTGATCCGGAGCGACGTGGGGCCGCGCCGCGGGGCACCAGCCCCACCGCCCGCCAACGACCGTCCGGGTCGGGCGCGCGGTGTGACGGTGGGCCTCAGTGCGCGGTGCGACCGCCGTCCACGCGGTAGACCGAACCCGTCACGGCGTCCGCCGCGTCCGAGGAGAGGTACAGCACGGTCGAGGCGACCTCCTCCGGTTCGGCGGCGCGTCCGATGGGCGAATCGGCGAGCACACGCTCGGCGATCTCCGGGTCGTCGAGCCAGCGTTCGGTCATCGGCGTCCGAATCAGGCCCGGCGCGAGGACATTGACGCGGATTCCCTTGTCCGCGTAATCGAGCGCCGTTCCCTTCGAAAGGCCGACGACGGCGTGCTTCGCCGCGACATACGGTCCCATTCCCGGGTCTGCCGTGACGCCGGCCACGGACGCGGTATTCACGATGGAACCGCCCCCGGCCTTCAGCATCACCGGGATCTCATGGCGCATGGCGAGGAAGACGCCCGTGGCGTCGACGCCCATCGTGCGGTTCCAGTCCTCCACCGTCTGCTCGTGCAGCGGGGCGGTCGGCGGCAGCACACCGGCGTTGTTGAACGCGATGTCGATCGTCCCGTACTCGGCCACCGCGGCGTCCACCAGGTGCTTCACGGATTCGTCATCGGTCACGTCGGTCCTGACGAAGATCCCCGTGCCGCCGTTGGCCCCGATGGTCTCCAGGGTCTCGCCGGCGCGATCGTCGACATCGCCGATGACGATCTTGGCACCGGCCTTGGCGAAGGCGATCGCGGTGGCGCGACCGATGCCGGTGGCACCGCCGGTGATGAGAACGGTTTTCCCGGAGAAATCAAATGACACTGACATCGTCGATTCTTCCCTCTGTGCGCTGTGGTGCGAACCGATCGTGACCGGTCGGTTGTCCGTGTGAACGGCGGTGACCGCCGCGGTATTCCACCGCGGTCGTGCTGCCTCGCGGGTCTCGCGGCACGACAGGACGGAATTCCCTGCGGGACTTCCGGTCCCGACGGAAACACGACCTCTTCCGCCACGACCCGCGCGCCGGGCGTACCGGGACGATCCCCGGACTCGGACCACGGGGCCCGGGTGTGTCCC
Source organism: Streptomyces sp. NPDC107521 (assembly GCF_055598485.1). Lineage (NCBI taxonomy): Bacteria > Bacillati > Actinomycetota > Actinomycetes > Kitasatosporales > Streptomycetaceae > Streptomyces > Streptomyces sp. NPDC107521. The sequence continues at coordinate 50,089 of NZ_JBVKAT010000013.1, read as the reverse complement.
GCTCGGTACCGGCGGCTGGGCCGCCACCGGCGGCCGGGCGGCCCGCGTGGTCGGACGGGGGGCCGTCGTCCGGCGCCGGGGAGGCGGGCGGGGCCGTGCTCCGGTCCCTGTCCGATCAGTGGGCCGTGGGCGCCCGGGCGTCGTGCTGCGGGGGCCGGCTGCCGTGGCCGGTTCCGGTGGGCCGGACCGGTTCGCTGTCACCGGTGTCGGGCGGCATCTGCCCCGGGAGGGGTGCCGGTGACGTTCGGGCAGGTGGTGCGGCAGTTCCCGCCGCATGTGCTGCGGCGGTCCTCCAGGCGGCCGTCACCGCGAGGCGGGCCTGGGCGGTTGCTGTCGGCCCGTCACCGTTGAGCAGCAGGGGGGACCCGACATGGACGTGGAGGCGCGGGCGCCGCACCGGCGCGGTGGTCAGGCCCGCGAGCTGCTTGAGAGGCGGGCCGGAGACGATGCGGCGGGCACCGGCCTGGCCGAGCGGGATGACGGGGGCGCCTGTGCGCCGCGCGAGCCGGGCGAGACCGCGGCGGAAGGTGCCCGGCGCGGCTTCGGCCGAGTCCCTGCGGTCGGGGAGCCCGCCCTCGGCGTAGATCAGGATGTGCCGGCCCTGTTCCAGCGCTTCCTGTGCGAGGTCGAGCGCCCGGAGCGCGCGCGGGTCGCCGCGGTGGACGGGTATGTGGCCCTCCCGGGCGAGGAGGCGGCCGAGGAGCGGCACCCGCCAGAGGCCGGCTGCCGCGAGGACGACGGGCCTGGCTCCGAGGCGGTGCAGGGCGGCCAGGACGACCGCCGGATCGGCGAGCGAGCTGTGGTTGGCGGCGACGATACCGGCGGGAAGGCGGTCCGCGCCTTCGTCGGCAGTGACCGTCAACCGCCCGAAGGCGGGGACCAGACGGTCGGCGAGGCGGCTGAGCATGTGCTTCCTCTCCAGGGCGTTCGAGACGAGCTCCATCGTCGCTCGCACGGCCGCCGGCGCGCCTGAGTGCCCGTACTCATCCGCCGGGTGCCGCCGGACGGCCGACGGGCCCCGGGCCGACGGCCTCGCGCGTGGTGTTCACGCGGTCGTCCCCCTCCTCCCGGGGGCGAGTTCGGCGATCAGGGCCTCCACGAGGGTTCTGATCACGTCGCGGACCGGACGGACGGCCTCGACGCCCAGGCCGGACGGGTCGTCGAGTCGCCAGTCGAGGTAGCGCTTCCCGGAGAGGACGCGGCAGGTGTCGCCGCGGCCCGTGGTGACGCGGACGTCCGACTCGCGGACCGTGTCGGCGGTGAGGGCCTTCGGGGCCTGCCGGGAGATGTCGATGCCGGCCTCGGCCATGGCCTCGACGACGGCCGGGTCGATCCTGGTGCGCGGGGCGGTGCCGGCGGAGCGGGCCTCGATGCGGTCCCCGGCCAGGTGGGTCGGCCACGCGGCGGCCATCCGGGAGCGGCCGGCGTTGTGGACGCGGACGAACAGGACGGAGGGCTTGTCGGTCGGCCATAGTGCTGGTCCTCTCCTGTCGCACGGCGGAACGGGGCCGCCGCCGACGTCCGCGCCTCCGCTGGCATCAGCGAACACTGATGTGAAAGTATCAGCGCATGCTGACTTCAGTCGATCCTGATGTGATGCGGGTGCTGGGCGACCCGCTCCGTCTGAAGATCGTGACCCTGCTGGCGCGCGAGACGCTGTGCACGACGCATCTGGTCGAGGAGACCGGAGCCAGGCAGACCAACCTGTCCAACCACATGAAGGTGCTGCGCGAAGCCGGGATCGTGGAGACCGAGCCGTGCGGCCGCTTCACGTACTACAGGCTCAAGCCCGAGGTGCTGGCCGGTCTGGCCGAGCGGTTCGCCGCACTCGCGGCCTCCGCCGCCACCGCCGGCGAGAACAGGAGGGCCTGTCCGTGACCTCCGCCGAGCCCACCGCCGTCTCCTCGCGGGAAGACGGCCCGGCGGGTGACGACTCGGTCGTCAAGAGGCTCTCCACCCTCGACCGCTACCTCGCGGTGTGGATCCTGCTCGCCATGGCCGTCGGCCTGGGTCTGGGCCGGGTCGTTCCCGGCCTGAACGGCGCGCTCGCCCGGATCGAGATCGGCGGGATCTCCCTGCCGATCGCGCTCGGCCTGCTGGTCATGATGTACCCGGTCCTGGCGAAGGTCCGCTACGACCGGCTCGACCGCGTGACCGGCGACAGGAGGCTGCTGCTCTCCTCGCTGGTCGTCAACTGGGTCGTGGGTCCGGCGGTGATGTTCGCGCTGGCGTGGGTCTTCCTGCCGGTCCTTCCCGAGTACCGCACCGGTCTGGTCATCGTCGGGCTGGCCCGGTGCATCGCCATGGTCGTCATCTGGAACGACCTCGCCCGCGGCGACCGGGAGGCGGCGGCCGTCCTGGTCGCGCTGAACTCGGTGTTCCAGGTGATCGCGTTCGGGCTGCTGGGCTGGTTCTACCTCGACCTGCTGCCGCGCCGGATGAATCTGGGCGACGGCCAGGGCCTGGACGTGTCCGTGTGGCACATCGCCCTGAACGTCGTCGTCTTCCTCGGTGTCCCGCTGCTGGCCGGCTTCCTGACCCGCCGCGTCGGCGAGCGGAAGCTGGGCCGTGCCGGGTACGAGGCGGGGTTCCTGCCGAGGATCGGGCCCTGGGCGCTGTACGGGCTGCTGTTCACGATCGTCATCCTCTTCGCCCTGCAGGGGAGGACCATCACCTCCCGGCCCCTGGACGTCGCCCGGATCGCGCTGCCGCTGCTGGTCTACTTCACGGTCATGTTCTTCGGCACCTTCCTGCTCGGCAGGGGCCTGGGCCTGGCCTACGACCGCACCACGACCCTGGCGTTCACCGCGGCGGGCAACAACTTCGAGCTGGCCATCGCGGTCGCCGTCGCCACCTTCGGGGTCACCTCCGGCCAGGCCCTGTCCGGTGTCGTCGGCCCGCTCATCGAAGTGCCGGTCCTGATCGGCCTGGTGTACGTCGCTCTCGCCTGGCGCAGGAGGTTCGCCCCCGACGGGATGACCACCGCCCCGTGACACGGCACACGGACGCGGTGGTGATCGGCGGGCGGTCGGTCGGGTCACGTCACCGACCATCACCCGCGCCGTCGGATCCTCGGCTCCGTCGTCCCGGACGCCGGCGACGCGCCGGGCGGGTCCTTGCGGCACACGGGGGACTCCCCGCGCCTGTCCCCTTGGCGGAGCACTCCCTCCTGCCGGGAGGGCGCATGCCCGCCCGGGCGGGCGGGACGCACCCGGACGCCGGGCCCTGTGCGACATCGCCACCGACCGGTGCCGCGCTCTCGACGCCGGCCGCGCCGACAGCGGCGGGGTGGCCTGCCCGGGCGACATCGTCGCCGTGCCGCCCGTCCGCGCGGGCGCCGTGCCATCAGCCTGTCCTTCGACGTCCGACAACGAACGCGGCTCGCACTCGGTCAGTGCTTCGCAGTTCGTCGGATGTGGAGGCTGCCGGCCGGGACCATCGGCCGGCTCCGTTCGGACCGGGTGATGCGGCGCCCTCCGGGCTGCCGTACGGGGCCCCTTGCGGCGGGGGCCGGTCGGTGACCGGTGGGTTCGGCCTCGCTCGGCTCCTCCACCCGCCGGGATCACGATGCGTGGCGGCGGCTCGTCGTCACCGGCTACGAGCCGCCGGGAGCCGAAGGGATCCATGGTCCCGCCCCGGCCGTAGGGTGGCGGCGAGGAGGCGGCAGGGATGATCCAGGGTGTGGGGCCGCTGGTGCACGTGTCCGACGGGCCGGGCGGGCTCTCGGTGTGGGGCGTGGCCGAGCCGGAGCGGTGGGACGTGGACGTTAACGTGATGGTGGAGGCGGGTGAGGACGTCCGGTCGGTGGATCTGCGACTGCTCGGGCAGGTGCTGGCACGCCTGGACGAGGTGGTGGCGGAGGCCCGGTGGTTCGCCTGTGCGCGGTTGGGCGTGCCGGAGGAGCAAGCGGCGTTGGACGCCCCGGAGGTGGACTTCTGCACCGACGGGTGGATGCTGCGGTTCGTGGAGGGGGATGTGCCCATCTGCGAGCCGTACGGAGTGGGGGTGCTGTTCGAGGGACTGCGGCCGGTCCGGCTGGAGGACCTGAGCGAGGCCGAACCGATCGGGGACTGACCGGACCTCACCGCGAGTCGCCCCGGTGTCCGCGTTGCCGGGTGTGCCGAAGCGTCGTCAGCCGTCCGGACGACGGGGCGGTCCTGGCTGCCGCGCCGGAGTCCCGTCGTACGACCCGACCGGCCTCGGACATGACCGTCGTGCGCGGCGACGGCGACCCGGGAGCCCCGGTCGGCCCTGGCTTCCCGAGGCTGTTCCGGGGCTCGTACGACCAGGGCCGCGCCCTGTTCCGTGGGACACCCCGGACCAGTGTGCGACTCCCGCACGGCACCGAGGCACCGCTGCGGCAGACGTACGGCGTCGGCCGTGACCGGCCCGCCCCGTCCCGCGTGAAGCACGCCAGGCGCGCGGCCGGTGACCGGCACGGCCTCGCCCCCGCCGAACCGGCGGGGGCGACGGCCGCCCCCGCCGGGGGCCGGCCGTCTCACACCCCCGTCGGGGTCGCGGGCGCCGCGGCCGGTGGCAGGGCGCGGCGGCGGGCCAGCATTCCCACGGCGACGCTGACCAGGGTGCAGCACGCCCCGAGGCCGAACCAGACGACCGGGGCGCTGCCGGTGACGGCGAGCGCCACGCCGATGGACGGCCCGGCGAAGTTCCCCACCCCCATCATGGAGTTGGCCAGCGCGTTGGCGCGGGTCAGCTCGCGGGACGGGACCAGGGAGATCAGCCACGGGTGGAAGGAGCACGAGTAGGCGCACTCGCCCAGCGCGAACAGGACGGCGTAGACCAGCAGTCCGGTGAGCCGGAAGCCGTAGGGGAGGAACGCGGTCACCCCGGCCGTGGCGTAGCCGACGGTCCACAGGGCGACGGCGATCCGCAGCCCGTCGGTCTCCGGGCGTCCCTCGAGGAACCGGGTCACCCGGCCCTGGGTGCCGACGATGACCAGGACGTTGACGACGAGCAGGACGGACACGACGAACAGGCCCATGTCCATGAGCCGTTCGGAGACCAGCGGGGCGGTGGCCTCGAACTGGCTGAACCCGACGAGGAAGACGGCCAGTTGCATGGCGGCGGCCGGAAGCGCCAGCCGGACCAGCGCGGCCGTGGGCAGCGGCGGACCGTCCTCCCGCCCTCCGCGCTCCTCCTCCGCCTCGTCGGCGGCCCGCGCGTGCCGTCCCGCCGTCATCATGGCCACGGTCAGCGGCAGTATGCCGATGGCGTTGGCGACGAAGAAGTACGGGATGACGGTGCGCGGCAGCAGGAGCGTCAGCGCCCCGGCGACCAGTGAGCCGGTGGCGAGCGTCGCGTTGAGGACGGCGTAGCGGCGGGCGAAGACCTTGCGCCGCTCCTCCGCGTCGACCAGGGAGTTGACCAGCGGCACGATGGCCGCGAGGAAGCCGCCCTGACCGCAGCCGATCGCGACCCCGGCGGTCAGCGCGAGCGGCTGCGAGGTGACGAGGGGCATGGCCAGGTAGCCGCAGAACCACAGGAGGGTGCCGAGCACCCCGAGGGTCACCCGGGGCAGGCGCAGCACCCCGCCGGTCAGCAGCAGCGCCACACCGAGGTTGGCGACCCCGGCGGCGCCGTAGAAGAGGGCGACGCCGCCGGTGCCGACGCCCGGCTGGGAGGCGAGGTGGATCGCGGTGTAGGGGAAGACCAGGCCGAGGCAGAACGAGGAGAGGCCGTGGGTGACGATCAGCCGGTCGACGGGGCGGAACCGGCCGAGGCGGATCACCGGCCCGGCCCATCGGCCAGGGGGACGATCTCGCTGGTGACCTCGGCCAGCGCCCGGTCCAGGGCGGCGGCGCACCCGGCCGGGTCCTCGGCCCGGGCCACCAGCACCGCGAGCCGGGGTATGGCCTGGCGGGGCGGCAGCAGCAGGGTGTCGCCCGGCGCCGCCAGGGTGTCGGCGTGCGCGATGCCGGGCAGGTCCGCGGCCGCGCCGACCGAGACCGCGGCCACGGTGCCGTCGTGGGGCGGGTAGACGAAGCGGACCTCGGCGCACAGCGCCCGCCCGGGCGTCAGCGCGGGCGGTTCGCGCCGCGCGACGGAGGCGGCGGCCCGGACCAGGTCGACGCCGGTGGCCAGGTGGCCCGCGTAGGGGATGAGGTCGCCGCCGAGCCGGCCGTTCAGCTCGACCAGGCGGGGGCCGGACCGGGTGAGGCGCACCTCGGCGTGGGTGACGCCCGCCTCGACCCCGAGGGCCGCGTGGGCGGCGGCCACCAGCTCCCGCACCTCGTCGGCCCAGGGCTCCGAGCCGTCCCAGCCCTTGACGAGGTGCCCGGTCTCCTCGAAGTGCGGCGCGTAGCCCAGCCGTTTGACGGCCACCTGCACACAGGTCACCTCGCCGTCCAGGACCGCGCTGTCCACGCTGATCTCGGGGCCGTCGAGGAACTCCTCGACGAGGATGCCGTGCCCGGTGGGCAGGGTGGAGTAGCCCGCGCCGCAGGCGAGGCGGAAGGCGTCGGCCACCGCCCCGGCCGACTCGACCCGGACCACCCCGACGCTCCCGGCGAGCGCGCGGGGCTTGACGACGACGGGGAAGCCGAGCCCGGCGGCGATCTCCCCGGCCTCCGCCGCGTCGTGGGCCAGCCCGTACCGCACGGAGGGCAGGCCCGCCCCGTCCAGCAGGCGGCGGGTGAGGTACTTGTCCCGGCACCGCTGGGCCGACCGCGCGCTCATGTGGTGCAGCCCGAGCCGCTCGGCCGCCTCGGCGGTCACCTCCAGCGCCGTCTCGTCCCAGGTGAGCACCGCCGACCCGGCCCCGACCAGTTCCTTGAGGGCACCGGCTACGGCGTCCGGGTCGGACAGGTCGGCGGTCCGCCAGTCCTGGAGGTACTCCCGCTGCCAGGTGGGTTCCGACGGCAGCAGGGCGGAGAGCCGGTACCGTCCGAGCAGTGACCGGAAGGCGTAGTCGCGGTAGGGCTGTCCGCCGCTTCCGACCAGGATGATGTGGGCTTGCGGCACGGGAGTACCTCCAGGCGGTGTCGGGACGGTCGGATCAGACGGCGGGTTCGCGCAGCGGACGGAGCGCCCCGGCGAGCCTGGCGACCTCGTCGAGCATCCCGGTGGCCGCCTCGGCCATCTGCTCGGTGCCCCGGAAGGCGCCGTCCTCGGCGATGTGGCTGCCGATGAAGTGGATGGCGACGGACTCGTTGACCGGCACCATCTTCAGCGTGGTCACGACCTGCTTGGTCATCTGCGCGGCCCGCAGCCCGGCGGAGGTGTTGCCGTAGCTGACGATGCCCACGGGCTTGTACTGCCACTCGAAGTACAGGTAGTCGAGGGCGTTCTTGAGGGCCGCGTTGATGCCGTAGTTGTACTCGGGCGCGACGAAGACGAAGGCGTCCGCGGCGTCGACCGAGGCGCTCCAGTCCTTGGTGTGCTGCTGGGTGTAGTTGCGCTCCGCCGGGTGGTGCGGCTCGTCCAGCAGCGGCAGGCCGACCTCGGCCAGGTCGATGACGTGGACGTCGAACCCGCCGTGCTCCTCGGCGATCCGGTGGAACCAGTCGGCGACGGCGGGGCCGGTGCGGCCGGGGCGGGTGGAGGCGATGACGATGTGCAGGCGGGGCATGTGCGGAACTCCTCGCGGGATGGGGGCGGAAGGGGCGGGGCGGGCGGGGCGGCGGCGCCGGTCAGGCGCCGGGCACCCAGCCGTAGGTGTGCTCGATGGTGAACCGGACGACCAGGCGGCGGTCCTGGACCATGGCCGCGCGGTACTCGTCCCAGTCGGGGTGCTCCCCCTGGACGGCGCGGTAGACGTCGATCAGCTCCTCGACGGCCTCGTCGCCGGGGTCGGCGGCGACGGCGGAGAGGGCGGCCGTGCCCTCGTACACCTGGTAGGCGCCGCCGTCCGGGGTGGTCACATGGAGACTGATCCGGGGATCGCGCCGCAGGTTGCGGACCTTGGCGCGATCGTCGGTGGTGGAGAAGCGGACGGCACCCGTCGCGGGGTCATGGGTGAAGTCCACGTTGGAGAGCTGCGGGCGGCCGTCCCTCTTGAGGGTGACCACCACACCCCGGCGGTGCCGGTCGAGGAGGGCGGGGGTGCTGCTGGCTGCGTCCTGGTGGGCCACGTGCGGTCCTTCGGTCGGGGGCCGGTGCCGTGCTGCACGGCCGGTCCGTCGATTGTGTCCTGGCTCACTCCCCGGTGAGCTCCCACATCTGGAATTCGATCACCAGCGTTCCCAGGTCCCGCGCCTGACGGTGGATCAGCGCCAGCTCCCGGCCGGACTCGGCGGCCAGCCGGTGCAGCAGATCGATGTTGCCGATGCTGGAGAAGCCCAGCAGCACCCGCCCGCCCGGGTTGAGCCGGCCCGGGGCCTCGGCGAGGAAGCGCCGGTGGGCGTCGTAGCCGGGATCGAAGAAGGCGTGGTGCAGATCGGTCTCGTTGACGAAACCCTCGGGCGGTTCCGCGAAGTTGGAGTTCCAGTAGATCAGGTCGAAGCGCTCCTCGGGGCCCAGCGCCGAGAACAGGTCGCTGCGCAGCACCCGCACCCGGTCCTCGACACCGTGCCGCCGGGCGTTGCGCCGGGTGTTCTCCACCGCCGCCTCGCTCAGGTCGAGCGCCACCACCCGGTCGCAGCCCTCCTGCGCCGCGACCACGGCCGTGACCCCCGCGCCCGAACCGACCTCCAGGAACGAACCACCCCGGGGGAGCGGGAGCCAGCTCGTGAACAGTCCGGTGACGGGGGTGTAGGTGGGGCTGAACACCCCGTCCAGCAGCTCCCATTGGCGGTCCAGGAGGGTGAACTCCTCCGGGCGCGCCGCGTCCTGGGCGTGCCGGTGCAGCAGGTCGACCCCGCGCTCGAAGCCGGTGGCGTCCTCCACGGTCATCCTCCTTCGGGGGTGTTCTCGACGAGGGCGAGGACCCGGCTCGGGCTGCCGGAACCGCCCACGATGGGCAGCGGAGCGGCCATCAGGACCGCCCCGGTGGGCGGCAGCCGGGCCAGGTTCCGCAACTGGGTCAGGCCGTACTTGCCCGCCCCGTGGAAGTACCAGTGGCAGGGGAAGGGGCGGTCCTCGAACTCGCCCGCGAGACCCGCGTCGGTGCCGACCGTCTCCACGCCGATGCCGTTCAGCGGGGTCTCCTCCGCCAGCCAGCGCGCGCAGTCCGGGCTGACACCGGGGGTGCGGCGGCCGTTGTGGAAGGCCGCCGGATCGTCCTGCCGCTCCGCCCAGCCGGTGCGGTAGAGCAGCCAGCCGCCCTCGGGCAGCGGCCCGTGCTCCTCCTGCCACGCCTCCACGTGCTCGCGGCGCATCAGGAACTCCGGGTCCTCGGCCGCCTCCCGGGAGAGGTCCACCACCACGGCCGGTCCGACGAGGCGGTCGGCGGGCACCTGCGACACGTCGTGGCCCTCCTTGCCGGACAGCCAGTGCACCGGGGCGTCGAAGTGGGTGCCGGTGTGTTCGGAGAGGCGGATGTTGTTCCAGTAGACGGTGGGACCGGCCGCGTCGTAGTGGCTGATCACCTCCCGGCTGAAGGGCCAGGGCTGGCCCCGGTCCGGGGGCAGGTCGATGATCGGGGTCTCCTCGCTGAGCGGGGAGGTCAGGTCGACGACGCGGACGTCTCCCGCCCGCACCGCCCTCACCAGTGCGTCCAGCACGCTCACGCGGCACCTCCGGCCGGATCCGTGACCGGGACGCACCACTCGGGGTGCTTGCCCAGGCCGCGGACGGCGTCGTCGTAGTGGTCCTGCAGAAGACGGGTCAGCGGACCGGGAGTGCCGTCGCCGATGGTCAGCCGGTCGACACTGGTGACCGGCAGCAGCTCCGACATGGTGCCGCACAGGAAGATCTCGTCGGCCACGTACAGCTCGGTGCGGTCGACCTCCCGGTGGCGCAGCCGCAGCCCCAGCTGCTCGTCCGCGAGGCGGGCCACCGTGTCCACGGTGATCCCCTCCAGCACGCCGCTGGTCCCGGGCGGGGTGATCAGCTCGCCGTCCCGGACGATCACCACACAGGAACCGGGCGCCTCGGCCACCGTGCCGCGCTGGTTGAGCAGCAGCGTGGTGTCGTAGCCGTTGCGCAGCGCCTCGTGCTGGGCGAGCCGGCTGTTGTGGTAGTTGGCACCGGTCTTGATCCGCGGCGGCATGGTGTCGTCGCTGATGCGGCGCCACGAGGAGACCGAGGCGGCGACCCCCTCCCGGTGGGCCGCGCCGCGCGGGACCGGCGTGGAGGTGATGTGCACACCGGTCTCCGTGGTGTGCGCCATCGGGTCGAAGGTGGCTCCCAGCCCGAAGTAGGCGACCACGCACACATGGGTGTCGGCGTCGAAGTCGTTGGCGATCAGCAGGTCCATGCAGGCACGGACCAGTTCCGCGTCGGAGTACCCGATCTCCAGGTGCAGGCTCTTCATCGACCGCCGCAGCCGGTCCAGGTGGTCCTGGACGCGGAAGACCTGCCGCCGCCCGTCCGGGTCGCGGTAGGCGCGCAGCCCCTCGAAGACGTTGGCCCCCCAGAACGCCCCCTGGCTGCGGGCGTGCAGGACGCACTGGTCCCAGGGGACGACGGACCCGTTCAGCCAGGCGAACGGAGGTGGTTGTGCGGTCATGCCTGGGTTCCTCTCAGCGCGGGGACCGTCGCCCCGTCGTTCCCGGACGTACGGCCGGCGGGGGGTCCGCCGGCGGACGCGCCCGCGGCGGTCGCGAGCGCCGCGGCGAAGTCCTCGCCGCGGGTGGAGCGGGCGGCGAGGTGGCCGTCCGGCCGGACCAGCCACCACACCGGGGCGCCGTCGGTGTATCCGGCGGGCAGCCCGTCGGGACCGGTGCGCACCACCGTCACGTCCTCGGGCAGCCCGTCGGCGGACGCGCCGGCCGGGAGCACCGCGACCAGCTCGGCCGGCACCGCCCAGGGCCGGGAGCGGGCCCGCTCGGCCAGCCGGGCGGCCGACGCCCCGTCGGCGGCCACGAGCAGGGCGGTGAACCCGCGTCCGAACAGGCGCCGCAGCCGCCCGGGGGCACCGTCGCCGGTGAGCGCCGCGTCCGGGGCGAAGCGGCCCAGCAGCGGATGCCCCGCCGCCCCCGGGACCAGCGGCGACTCCCGGTAGACGTACGGCTCGGCCATGTGGCCGCTGTTGACCCGCCGTTCGGCGAACGGCAGCGCCTTCGACAGCCGCAGCAGCGCCGCGCGGGCCCAGCGGCGCAGGGGGTGCGGGGGCACCATGAAGCGGATGGTGGCCTCGGTGACCCGCAGGTTCTCCCGGGCCGCCGCGTAGCGCTCCTCGTGGTAGCTCTCCAGCAACTCCTCGCCCGCCAGCCCGCGTTCGATCTGGGCGAGCTTCCAGGCCAGGTTGTCGGCGTCCTGGATGCCGCTGTTCATCCCCCGCGACCCGTACGGCGGCAGGGCGTGCGCCGCGTCCCCCGCGAACAGCACCCGGCCCACCCGCAGCCGCGCCACCACCCGCTGGTGGAAGCGGTAGGTGCTCACCCAGTCGACGGTGTACGGGACGTCGCCGATCACCGCGCGCACCCGGGCGTCGAACCGCCCGTCGGCCCGCTCGGCGTCGATGTCCGCGTCCGGCGGCAACTGCCAGTCGATGCGCCAGATGTCGTCCGGCTGCGGGTGCATCACCAGCTGGCGGCCCGGGTTGAACGACGGGTTGTAGTGGAAGTGCCGCTCCTTGGCGAGCGGCAGCTCCGCCTTGATGTCGGTGATGAGGAACCGGTCCTTGTGCGTGTACCCGGTCCACTCCACGCCCAGCAGCTCGCGCAGCGTGCTGCGCACCCCGTCGCAGGCGACCAGATGGCGCACCCGCAGGCTCCGCCGCTCCTCGCCTGAGGCGACGGTGACGGTCACCCCCTCGCCGTCCTGGGCGACCTCCTCGACCCGGTGGTTCCAGCGCAGGTCGATCAGGGGCTCCGCGGCGGCGCGCTCGGCCAGCACCTGCTCGATGCGGAACTGCGAGATGTTGACGAACGGGCCGTAGCCCAGCGGCTTCGGGTGGGTGACCGCGCGGATCTGCTCGTTGGCGACGTAGGTCCGCGCGACCCGCCAGGTCACCCCCTCGTCGTCGATCGGGTCGGCGCACCCCTCCTTGTCGAGGATCTCCAGGACGTCGCCCTGGATGAGGCATGCCTTGGACCCCTGCTTGACCAGGGAGGGCTTTGCGTCCAGGACCACGCTGGCCACGCCGAGCCCGGCCAGTCGCAGGGCGGCGACCAGGCCGACGGGGCCCGCGCCGACGATGCCCACGGGAGCGTCCACGGTCGTCATCGGCTCTTCACCGTCCGGGTGCCCGCGGGGGCGGTGTGATGGAACACGGGAATGTCGCGCACCGCCGCGAGATACGGGGTGCCCTCGGTGTATCCGGTGCCGGTCGCGTCGCCGAGCATCCGCACGGCGAGCCGGTAGTGCGTGCTGCGCCAGCGCCCCAGCGCCTGGGCGAAGGCCGTCATCGCCGCCGCCACGGCGTCCGCCGCGTCGGCGTCGAGGCCGCCCGAGTCGCGGGCCTCGCGGTACGCGTCGTCGAGGTTGGGGTGCCCCTCCAGCCGGGCGTGGATCTCCGGCACCGAGTGGAAGGCGGGCGACTCGGCCCGCTCCCGGTCAGGAGTCCGGCACAGTGCCTCGACCAGCTTGTACCCCCGGGACTGGATCGCGCTGGCGCCCTCGGTGAACTCGCGGAACGTCCGGAAGGAGTCGACCTGCATCGTGGCGAGCATGGAGAACAGCGGCGCCGACTCGCGCACGGCCCGCTCGGCGCCGCGGACGAAGTGCACGGCCTCCTCGGCCCGCCGCTCGCCCAGGGCGTGGATGGCGGCCCGCAGATGGGTGGAGAGCAGGACGAAGACGGTCTCGAAGCACTGCAGGACCCGCAGGAACATGTACTCGTCGTGCGAGACGTACACCGGAAGCATGCTGAGCCCGACCGCTCGCCGCTCGGCGAGGGACATGTCGGTGCGCACCAGGCTCCGCACCTGGCGGGCCCGGTCGATGTGACCCCCGGCGGTCACGCCGCGGTCCAGGGCCATCCGCTCCAGGGCCGGCATGACGGTCCGTAACCCGTGCTTGCAGCGCTTGAGGACCAGGTCGCCGTCCGGGCGCGCCTCCGGCAGCCGCACGCTCACCCCGTCGAGCGCGGCCAGCTCGAAGTCGAGGGCGTCCGCGATGAGCTGGGCGGTGAGCCGGTCGCACCGGGAGCGGGCGAACGGCGCGGTCGCCACCGGGTCGTCGCGGCCCGGCAGTTCGAGGACGGACAGCGCCAGATAGGTGGGGTAGTCGTAGCGTCCGTCGTGCTTGTCGAGCGCGGTGTCGAGGAACGCCGCGAGCGCGCGCACCTCGGGCCAGGGCCCGTGCACATCGGGCAGGGTGTCGCGCACCCGGGCCAGCTCCCCGAGGAGCGCGGGGGAGACGAAGTGCTTGCCGACGCGCTGGTACTCGCGCAGGACGGCGTCGTAGGGGAATCGTCCGGGGTCGGGTTCTCCGGCCCAGGACGCGAGTTCGGCTGTGAACATCATTCCTGCCACTGGTCGTAGGAGTGTGCTCGGTGCGGTGCTGCTCAGCGGGACCTGTGCTCGCGCAGTGCCTCGCAGAGCGAGGCGATGTCGTCGGGGTCGTTGTAGTAGTGGAAGGCGACGCGGACGACGTCGCCCCGGGCGCTCACGGCGACGCCGCGCCGCCCCAGCGCCTCGGCCAGCTCGGCGGGCCGCTCGTCGAGCAGTCCGACGTGGGCGCCGCGCCGCCCGGCGGGCACCTCCCGGACCCGTTCGCCCTGGGCGGTGAGGGCCTCGGCGGCGTGCGCGGTGAGCGCCGAGACATGGGAGCGCACGGCGGCCGGATCGGTCCCGGCGAGCAGGCCGAGCCCGGCGGCGGCCGCGTAGCAGGCGGGCACCGGCGGTGTCCCGGTCTCGTAGCGGCGGGCGGTCGGGGAGAAGTCCAGCGTGCGCGGATCGAACGCGAACGGGTTCCGGCGGCCGAACCAGCCGGTCAACGACGGCTCCCGGTCGGCCTGTTCGGGACGACGCGCGTAGAGGAACGCCAGCCCCGGCAGGCCCAGCAGGTACTTGGAGGTGCCGGCCACCAGGTAGTCGCAGCCCAGGCGGTCCACGTCGACGGGCTCGACGCCCGCCGCCTGGTAGGCGTCGACGAACAGCTCGGCGCCGTGCGCGTGGGCCAGTTCCGCGAGCTCGGCAACCGGCATCCGCAGCGCGTCCTGGAACCCCGTCATCGGCACCGACACCAGGCGGGTCCGCCCGTCGACCGCGTCGGCGTACCCCTCGGCACCCTCGGCGTGGACCACCTCGGCGCCCCGAGGGCGCTGCGCCAGCCACACATGGGCCAGCGAGGGGAACTCCAGCGGGGTGGTGACCAGGCGGGGCCGGGCGCTCCAGTCCATGGTGGACGCGGTCTGGTAGGCGCCGACCGACGCGTTCGGCACCACGGCGATCTGCTCGGGCGCGGCGCCCACCAGGGCGGCGAACCGCCGCCGGGCCAGCTCTGTGCGCTCCTCGAACAGGTGCCAGGGGGCGCCGTGTTCGGACATCGCCTCCAGCATCTCGGACAGGGCGTCGTCCATCGCGGTGGAGCGGGGGGCCAGCCCGCAGCAGGCGAGATGGGTGGTGCGCTCCAGCATCGGGAACGCCGCCCGGAACCCGGCGCTGCTCAGGGACGGCGGGCGCGGCGCCTCGGCCCGCGCGTCGGCGGCCGGGGCGTCGGCGGCCCGCGCGTCGGCGGCCGGGACGGAGGGGAGGGGGGCGGAGGGAGCGGGGCCGCTCACAGACCCTCCCGCACCGGCTGGTCGCCCATCGGGCCGGTCGCCGTCAACTCGGTCCGCAGTTCCCACAGTTCGGGGAAGAACTTGTGGGATATCAGCTTGGCGAGGATGTCGACGGGGGTGCCCTGGGTGCCGACGGACTCGTGGCCGATGATCCGGGTGATGACCTTGAAGTGCTGCACGCGCCAGAGCGAGATGCGGTCGTCCCAGTCGATCATCGCCTCGGCCAGGCGGTACTCCGGCGTGTCCTCGCCGGTGCGGTAGACCTCGGCCAGATCGACGCCCCGGTCGGCGACGAGCTTGCCGAAGGCGGCACCGACCAGACGGCTGCTGCCGCGCACCCCCCGCCAGCCGGGGGAGTCGGCGCCGGAGCCGTGGCCGAGGATGGTGCGGATGGTCTGGAAGTCCCACGGGGAGAGCCGGCGCAGCATCTCCAACTGCTGGGTGACCAGCCGCGCGCCCAGCGAGGCGCGCTCCAGGAACCGTGCGGCGGGGTCCAGTTCACCGGCCTCGATGCGTGCCGTCGCCTCGTCCACCTCGGCGCAGGCCAGCTTCAGCCACAGCTCGGTCGTCTGGTGGACGACCTGGAAGAGCATCTCGTCCCGGTGGATCCACTCCCCGGGGGTCCGCTGCAGGGACAGCAGGGCGTCCGTGCGCATGTAGCGGGTGTAGTCGTTGTCGCCCTCGCCGTCGAGGATCTGTTCGGAGTAGTCCTTCATCGGGTCGCCTCCACGGGTGCGGCCGGTGCGGAGCGGGCCGGGACCCGGTCGTCCGGTGCCGGACGACCGGGCGGGGTCCGCAGGATGGGTTCGGCGCTGACCCGGAAGCCCCTGGCGGTGCGGGTCAGGACCTCGGTCACCTCGGCGCTGCTGCGCCCCCGGAAGCGGAAGCGCCCGCCGACGTGCTCGTAGTAGGCGTCGGCCTCCGGCAGGATGCCGCCGGGGCTCAGCATGACCTCGGCGTACGGCCCCGGGTCGAGGCCCAGCATCGAGGTGACGCCGGTGATCAGACAGGGGCGGGTGGCCGGGGCGGGCACCAGCAGCCAGCCTCCGACCTCACCGGTCGGCCGTCCCCCGGCCGGGGACGGGGCGCGGCCGAGCTGGATCTCGAAGGCGGCCCGCATCAGGTCGTAGCCGTGCAGGTCGCGCCAGATGAACGGGATCTCCGCGCCGCCCACCCGGGCGCCGACCTCCAGGAAGGAGCACTCGGTGCCCCCGGGGCCGGTGTTGATGAAGAGTTCCAGGTGGAAGGGGGTCACGGTGTCGGTGAGAGCGGCCAGATAGGCGCTGGCCGCCCGCTCCACGGCCGAGGTCACGGCCGGGTCGTCCACTTCCACGGAGCCCAGGAAGGTCCCCTCGCGGAAGCCGAGGCAGGTGTTGAGGTAGCGGGAGACCCGCAGCCGGGCGACGCGCCGGCCGTCGAAGACGCCGTCCACGTGGTGGATGGGACGGGGATCGAAGCGCTGCGCGAGCATCGGCTCGCCGAACTCCTCGTCCGGCGCCAGGCCGTCGGGCCCGGTGAGGACGCGGACGCCCGCGCTGGAACTGCCGACGCGGGGCTTGAGGACGACGGGCCAGCCCGCGCCGCGGGCGAAGGCGAGCACGTCCGCGGGCCGCTCGGCCGCGGCGAAGGCGGGCACCGGCAGCCCGGCGGCCTCGACCGCCCGGCACATCAGGTACTTGTCGCGGAACCGGAGCAGGTCGTCCGGCCGGGGACCCGGCAGCCCGCGCTCCTCGCGGAGCCGGGCGCCGACGAGCAGGTCGTCCTCCTTGAGGGCGACGACCGCCCGCGGCTCCCCGTGGCGGGCGGCCAGCCGGTCGACGGCGGCCCGGACGGCGGGCAGGTCGTCCGTGGCCCGCACGACCTCGGTGCCGGCGGCGGCCGCGGGCACCGACCCGAGCCCCACCTCGGTGGAGACATAGCTGACCCGGTGGGCGGAGTGGTCGAGGTAGGCGGCGTAGTGGGCGTAGTGCTCCTGCCACCGGTTGATGACGACGGTGTGGGGGCGGTCCTGCCCCCGTGGGGCGTGTCCGGACATCGGTGATCCCTTCACGGCTGCCCGTCCCGGGCGCGGGACGACGGCATGGCAGCTTGGCGCGTGACGGATGAGGGCGTGGCGCGCCCTTGGTGCGACGGCGCGCGGAACGGATGGGGGGAGAGGGGGATCGGGGTGGGGAGCGGAGGGGGAGAAGCGGCGGTGGGGAGGGAATCGGGGGAGAGCGGTGGGGAGGAGGTGCGGGGAGGGGCTGCGCGGGGGCGCGGTTCCGGCCGGTCAGCCGGCCGTGAAGACGCAGGTGCTGCGCGTCCCCGGGTTGGAGAAGGAGATGACGGCACCCTGGGTGGGGCGCAGCGCGCGCACGAAGGCTCCGGCGTACCCGTCGTCGTCGACGAAGACCCCCCAGTTGGCGGACCAGTCCTCGACGCGTCCGGTGGCCGCGTCCAGCACCGGTTCGCCCGCCGGGCGGACCCGCCGCTGGACGACGCCGTCCTGGGCGGCCGCGTCGGCCAGGGCCCGGCTCCAGCCCGCGTCGTCCGTCTCATGGCCGATGACGGTGCCGACACCGCCGTATCCCACGCCCGGCTTGACGACGAGTTCCTCGCGCTCGGCGCGGCAGCGCTCGACGAGGGCGGAGCGGTCCCGGTCGGTCAGCCGGTCCTCCCCGAGGAGCCTGGTCCACGGGACGACACGGTCGACGGCGGCCAGCTCCGCCCCGGTCAGCGCGGTGCGCACCGAGGGGTCGTGCAGCAGGGCGAGGCTTCCCTTGCTGGCGTAGGCGCCGCAGTCCAGGGGCAGGAAGAGCGCGGTGCGGTGCTCGCGGTCGGCCCGGACGAGGGTGTCGAGGACGGCCTGGCCGGTGGGGTCGTCGAGCAGTTCGCCGGCGACGAAGTAGCGGAGCACGACGTCGAGGGGTGTGCCGCGCAGCGTGATCTTGCCGTTGCGCTCGCCGAGTTCGTGGATCTCGCCCAGCAGGAGGCGGATGCCCTGGGCGACCATTGCCTCGCGGATCGCGGCGAACACGTGCTCGTGGGCCGCGATTCCGCCGGTGCTCTCGATCAGCGCGACGACCGGTTCGCTACCACCCGTGACGGGCTCGGCGGCGCGGCGCAGGGCGGCGGCGACCCGGGGCACGGTGTCGACGTGGCGCAGGCCGTGCTCCTCGGCGAAGGCCGCGAACTCGGGCACCCGCAGCCACGCCCGGTTCTGCTGGGCGGTGTCGATGCCGCCCAGCTCACTGCCGACGTTCAGCTCCAGCAGGTGGAACCGGTCCCCGTCGTGGTAGGCGTCGGCGCGGGCGTTCAGGGCGGGGCGGGATGCCTCCGAGCCGCGGCACATCAGCGCGGCGAGGCGGTCGTCCATTCCGATGGACGCGCAATAGGCGCGCAGATCGCCTCCGTGGAGACGCCCGGGCAGCGACGTCAGGACGTGGAAGAGGGTGCGGAGGTCGTCCGCGAATGCCTCGGTCTCCACCCGGCCGGCGAAGAGGGGGCGGTCCAGCAGGACCTGGCCGAACGACCGGGCGTAGACGTCCGGGAGTTCCAGGTTCCGTGCCGCGTGCCGTAGCGGCGTTCCGGTTCGGGCGCACCTTTCGACATAGAGCTTGGTGACCGAGTTGATCAAGAGGTTCCCCCTGAACACGCTACAAGCCCGCCGCCCGGGGTTTTCTCCCGGGCGGTGGAGACGTTCCTGTGCAGACCGCCGGTTCGGCCGGGGGCACCCATTCGGCGGTACCCCCCTGAATTCGTCCGGAAGCTATAGCCACAGTCAGCCAAACGTCAACCGTGCATATGCCAGAGCTCAAATCGTGAGCAAGACCGGAAAAATCTTTGTCGACGCAGGTCATCGCGGTAATTCTGATGAGATGGAGAAGGGGGCGGGGGTATTCCGAGGATGGCTGCTTATGGGTCTGGACAAAAGCGGCCCGGTGCGGGATTCGCGGGCGCGAGGCGCTGCGGCGCCGGCGTGGACGGAGGCGTCCCGTGGTGTGTCCTGTGCGCGTCCGGGGCGGTCGCGGACGGGGCGGAACTGCGGGTGGGGCCCTGCGGTGACCGACGGGCGATGCATGGGGCGCCCCCGGGGCGACGGCCGCCCGGAGAGGGGAGCGGTGGCGTCCGGCGGGCCCGGCCGGGGCGCGCGAGGCGGTGCTCGGCCACGAACGCGGCGCGGCCGGGGAGCGATTGTCCGGGAGTGTCATTCGGCCATCGGGCATTGGGACGCGGGCGGTGGGTGAGGTGTCCGAGAAGTCCCGGTCGGCAGGAGCCGGACGCGCCGCTTCCGGATGTGTTCCCCGAAGGCCCTCAGACGGTCCGGTGGCCCCGCTGGGCGTCGAAGGCGGCCCAGCTCCGCTCCCACTGGGCGTGGCGGGTCCGGTCCAGCCCGGCGCGCACCACCCGCCGGCCGCACAGGGCCAGCAGGAACACGGCCGTCCCCGTCGCCGCGCCCAGCACGATCCCCTCCGAGCGGGCCGCGGCCGGACCGGGCGGGCCGGGGCGCAGGACCCCGGAGCCGTCGGTCCAGACGGCGACCGGTGTTCCGGCGGCGCTGCCGGGGACCACGGGGACCGTGCCGACGCGCGGCCCGCCGTCGGGCGCCGTCCACCGGGCGGGCACCCACACCGGGGGCGCCGCCGCGGCGGGCAGCCCGGCGGGTGACCCGGTCGCGTCCTCGGTGAGGCGGGCGGTGGTGCGGCGCAGCCCGTCGGCCGGGGCGAGGGCGGCGCGCTCGACCGCGGACGCGGTCAGCACACCGGCCACCGGCGCGAGGAGGAGCAGCAGCACCGCCATCAGGGCGGCCCAGGCGTCCACGATGTCGACCCGCCGCCGCAGCGGGCCGCGCCGCAGGCGCCGGAACCACACCGTACGGCCGTCCCTCACCATGTGTTCCCTCCGGTACGAACCGACCCCGTGCGGTCAGCGTGCGGCACCGGGCGGGACCGGGTGAGGGCCCGTCGGGTCCCTCCCGGCAGGGCCGACCGGCCCCGGGGCGCACCCTCCCGGCCCTCCCGCGCGGCGCCTGCGCCCGGCGCCCGGAACCGGCGGCAGCCCGGCGTGGGTTGCGGGGGAGCTGGGGGCGGGAGCCCGAGGCGGGATCGGGGCCCGGCGGAGCTGAGCGGTCCCCGTCGTGCGCCCGGCCGCACGACGGGGCGCGGGCCGCCGCCGCTCGCGAGGCCGCACCGGGCGCACCGGCCCCACCGGGCGCACCGGGATGTCGGAGCCGTATGGGCCGGCGGGACGAATGGGGCCGCGTCATATGGTGAACACCCCTGTTCCGAAGGTGAGTTGACGACTCCGTGCCGCCCCGGCCCGGAACGCCAGGTGACCGCGCTGCGGCGCACCCGGGGCCGGAGGACCCGGCACCGCCGGACCAGTGGCCCCACCGGGGGCGCCGGGAAGGGGACCAACGGCCCTGCGGGCGGGGCCCGGTCGGCCGGTGAGGCGGAGCCGGGGAAGCGCCCATGCTGGGTGGTGACCGAACCGATGCCGCCCATCGGTACGCCCCGTACGACGGCACTCCGCGCCCGCGTCGGCGGCCACGTCCCCGTCCCGGCCGCCCGGGCGGCGGAGCGTACGAGGCGTGGCGGGCGGTTCGGTCGCCGCGTCCGGCCCGTAGTCCGGGGCCGGACGCGGCCGTTCCCCCGGCGGGAACGGCACCGGGGCGCCCTCCGCGCGGCTCGGCCGGTCCGGGCCGTGGCCCTCCGCACATCGGCTACGCACCGGCCCAGGGCGGACGCCGCGAACCGCATGGCGGCCTCGTGCTCCTCGCGGTGGCGACGCGGCCGGTGGGCGGCTGGCTCTCGGACCGCCTCGGAAGCGTCCGCGTGCTCACCCGGTCCCCGGCCCGCGGCCGCGCGGTGTCACCGGGACCGTGACAGAGCCCTGGTCCTGTGTCGGTGACGACCACTCGTGCCGGGGGCCGGGCCACGACCGCAGGGAACCGGACGGGTGGAAACCGGGGGCCGGCCGACCTCGGCGGTGGGCCTTCGCCGTCGCCCCGCTCGGCGACGTACCGGCCGCATGCCGCCGGAGTCCCGGATCCGCCGGCCACCAGGAAGACGGAGGGGGCGGTGCCCTCTGCCGTCGGATCCGGAGCGCACGGCACCGAGACGTCGTCGGCCGGCGGGCTCCCGGAGTGCGGTCGGCACCAACGGGCCACGTGCTCGACGGCATCGGTGCGCACCGTGTCGTCCGGTGCCGTCGGCTCGTTGGCCGATGACGAAACCCCGGGCGCGGACCCCGCACCCCGAAAGCCGAGGACCACCGGCATGCCCGCTGCCCCGCGCGCCGGTCGCCGTGCGGCCGAGGAGATCTTCGACGAGGGAGGGAGGATCATCGATCCGGCCGTCCGGAGGGTGGTGGAGCGCCTGCCTCCGCCGCTCCTCGACGCCGTCCGCCACCACTACGGATGGGCGGGCAAGGACGGAGGCCCGGTCACCGGCCGGCCGGGCGGTGCCGGACGCAGGGGCCCGGTGCTGCCCCTGCTGCGCGCGGGCGTCGACGGCGCGCCCGTCGGGCGGGGCTTCGCCGCACCGTCGTCGGCGATCCGCTGGTGAACGCCTCGATCGTCCACGACGACCTCCTCACCGCCGGGGCCCGGTACCCGGCATGAGGCTCCGCGGCCGGGACCACCCGGTTGCGGTACTCCGCTCCGTGCGTCCACCGCGGGGACCAGTCACTCGTCCGGAGGCCGTGCGAGGGCCGGACGGTCCGGGACCAGCATTCCGCAGCCGCTGTCCCCCACGACGCGGGCGGCCGAGACGAAGTCGTCCACGAGCGTGCCGGCCGAGTCCCGCCGCCAGGCGACGACCACGGTGCTCCCGGACAGGCTGGCCACCGGAACGAAGGCGAGCCCGGGGCGGGCGTAGAACCGCTGCGACGACGCCTGGGTGAAGGCGACGCCCCGGCCGGTGAGGACCGCCTCCAGGCACTCGTCGACGGTGGAGACCTCGGCGCCGATCCGGACCTCGTGGCCGTCGCGATGTTCGACGCCCAGCCAGAAGTCCCGCCAGTCGTTCGGAGCCCTGCGCGCCACGAACGGCTCGTCCAGCAGCATGCCCATGGTGACCCACGGTTGCTGGGCGAGCGCATGGCGCTCGGAGAGGATCAGCACCCGTTCCTCACTCAGGATCGTGGCGCTCCCGATGGCCGGACCCGACGGGACCGGAGGCCGGACGAACGCCACGTCCACCTCCCCGTTGCCCAGTCCCGCGAGCGGGTCGGCGAACGCGTACTGCCGCATCCGGACGTCGACGCCCGGATGGCGGCGCCCGAACTCCTGGAGGATGACCGGAGTGAGCTCGGCGGCGGCGTTGGCCACGAATCCCACGGTGAGGCGGCGCTTGCCGTGGGCGGCGCTGCGCGCCACCGCCAGGGTCCGGTCGGCCGCGGCCAGCGTGACGCGCGCCTCGTCGAGTATCGCCGTGCCCGCCTCGGTCAGCTCGACGCGGCGGCTGGTGCGCTCGAACAGATCCACACCCAGCATGCGCTCCAGCTTGCGGATCTGAACGCTGAGCGCGGGCTGGGAGATGTGGAGCCGCCCGGCCGCGCGACCGAAATGCAGTTCCTCGGCCACGGCGACGAAGTATCTGAGCACACGCACGTCCAGATCCATCCGGAGATGCTACCTCCGTTCGCGCGCCCCACCACTGTGCGGCGGACCTCCCGATCGATAGCTCCTGGTTATGGATCGCGGCGGAACAAGTATTGGTCTTCCGCTCATGCACGGCATTAATGTTTGCGGAAACTTCGCCACAAAAACTCCGCATTTACGAGGAGAGCGACATGGCAACCGCAACGGAGCAGCCGGTGGATCACTTCCGCCGGCTCAGTGACAGCGATGCTGAACTGCAGGCCCACGGCGCATTCTATTCGTGCAGTTTCCTGCTCGACATGGAATCCCATTCCTTCCTGGTGCGCATGCACCGGGGACGGGTCGAGGAACTGATCGTCGACCCCGAGCCGCTGGCGGGCTACGACTTCGCGATCCGCGCCGACGCCGGGACCTGGCAGGGCTTCTGCCGGCCTGTCCCGCCGCCCATGCACCACGGCATCTGGTCGGCGACCTTCCGCAGCGGCATGCGCCTGGAAGGGGACCTTCTGGTCCTCATGCAGAACCTGCGCTGCCTGACCCGGCAGCTGGAACTCCTGCGCGTCACCGGACCGCTGGGCTGACCCCGATTCGATTCGCACCGAAAGGAATCCGATGACTTCTTCCCGCATTTCCCCGGTGACCGGCCGCTACGTCACGATCGACGTGGAAGGTGTCCAGTACAAGGTCTTCTATCTGGAGAACGGCCAGGGGCAGCCCCTGGTGTGCCAGCACACCGCCGGCGCCCACAACCACCAGTGGCGCGACCTCCTGGAGGACGAGGAGATCACGCAGAACTACCGTGTGATCGCCTATGACCTCGCCCGGCACGGCAAGAGCGATCCGCCCCTGAACCAGGAGTGGTGGAAGTCCGAGTACCAGCTCACCGCCGACCACTACGTCGCCTTCATCACGGCCTTCTGCGAGGCCCTGGAACTCGAGGACCCGATCTTCATGGGCTCGTCGTTCGGGGGCAACGTGGCACTGCAGCTCGCGCTGCGCCATCCGGACCTCTTCAAGGGGGTCATCCCGGTCGAGGCGGCCGACCACTCGCCCGGCTTCTACCTGGACTGGTGGCAGCACCCGCACGCCAACGCCGCCCAGGTGTGCGCCAGCGGCGTGTGGGACCTCATGGCGCCGCAGTCGCCCGACGCGGACCGCTGGGCCACCTGGTTCTACTACAGCCAGGGCTCGGAGGCGTTCAAGGGCGACCTGTACTTCTACTCCGTCGACCACGACCTGCGGGACCGGCTCGGCGAGATCGACGGCGAACGGTGTCCGGTCATCATGCTGACCGGCGACTACGACTACCTCACCACCCCCGAGGACGGACGGCGCACCGCCGACCGGATCCGCGGCGCGGAGTTCATCGAGATGAAGGACATCGGCCACTTCCCGATGAGCGAGAACTACCCGCGCTTCGCGCCCTACCTGAAGCAGGCCCTGCTAATGATCGAGGAGCGCACCGCACCCACCGCCTGACCGGGCGCGGGCGGCGCTCCACGGTTCCCGGCGGAGCGCGAGCGCGCCCACCGGTCGAGTGTCCGGCCCCGATGACGGGGCCGGACACACCCCTGCCCGGCCGTCGCCCCGCCTCCCGTGCGCACGGTCGGCGAACGGCACCGGGCGGACCGGCATCCGGCCCCGGCGGTGCCGCGCGGCGCGGCAGCCGTCCGCAGTGGTGCCGACCGGAGCGCTCAGCCCGCCGGATACGGCAGCAGTTGGGCGTCGACCCGTTCCCAGGCGGACCTCAGCTCCGCCAGCAGTTCCGGTCGGTCCGCGGCGCGGTCCGCCTGCTCGCGGACGTCGGACGCCAGGTCGTAGAGGTGGTCGCGGCCGGACGCGTCGCGGTAGTACTTCCAGCCGCCCCGCCGCAGTGCCCGGTTGCGCCGCACCCGCCAGAACAGGTCGCGCTCGGGCACCCGCTCCCCGCGCAGCAGGTACCCGGCGAGGCTGTGGCCGTCCAGCGGGTGGCCGGGGTCCGGCCGGGCGCCGCCCAGCTCCAGCAGCGTCGCCGTCCAGTCGGGCGAGTACACCGGCACCCGGCTGACCTGGCGGGGGTCCACCCGGGCCGGCCAGCGCAGCACCGTCGGCACCCGGATGCCGCCCTCCAGCAGCTCCGACTTGCCGCCGCTCAGCGGCCACTGGTAGGAGAACCGCTCACCGCCGTTGTCACTGGCGAAGACGACGACCGTGTTCTCCTCCTGGCCCGAGCGCCGCAGCGCGGCGAGGACCTCGCCCACCGAGGCGTCCAGGTTCTCCACCATCTCCCGGTACTTGTCCACGGAGCCGCCGTCGCGGTGCTGGAGGGCGCCCAGCACCTCGCCGGAACGGATCCGCCCGGCGATCTCCGCGCCCGTCTCCCCGTCCTCCTCGGTGAGCCAGGGCCAGTGCGGAGTGGTGAAGTTGAGGTTCAGCAGCCACGGCCGGTCGTGGCGCCGGCCGACGTACTCGACGGCCCGCTCCGTGAGCACCGTGGTGTAGTACCGCAGGTCCTGGTGGGTGGCGTCGCCCTCGTAGAGGTCGTACTCCCCGAGCTGGCCCAGCTTCGAGAAGTACTCCAGGGCGCCCCCGAAGTTGCCGAAGAACTCGTCCCAGCCCGAGCGGGTGGGGCTGTAGCGGGGCAGCCAGCCGCAGTGCCACTTGCCGATCAGCGCGGTGTCGTAGCCCGCCCTCTTCAGCAGTGAGGCCAGCGTGGGGTGGTCCGGGTCCAGCCCCTGGGCGCGGTTGCCGATGGGCTCGGCCAGTCCGCCGGGGGTGCGCCCCGGGAAGCGCCCGGTGTACAGGCTGAACCGGGTCGGGGAGCAGGTCGCGGACCCGGAGTAGGCGTCGGTGAACCGCACACCCCGGGCGGCGAGCCGGTCCAGGTGCGGGGTTCTGATGTGCGGCGCGCCGTACGAGGACAGATCGGCCCAGCCGAGGTCGTCACCGAGGATGAACAGGAAGTTGGGCCGGGAGCGGGGCCGTGGGGAGCCGGGGCGGGAGCGGAACGGACGCTCGACGGTGGGGGAGGGGGCGGCGGAGGCCGGCGCGGTGACACCGGCGGCGCTCGCCACCGCCCCGCCACCGACCAGACCACCGAAGGCACGACGGGATATTCCGGGCATGAGTGATCCTCGGGGGTGGGGGACGACGGGGAGGGCGGAGGACCCGGTGAGCCGGGCGGGCCGCCGCCGGGCGGCGACGGCCCCATGCCCAGGGACGCTCCCAGCCGCCCGGTGAGCCGGTCAAGAAGATCGCGATCCCGTTCACGAACCCGAAACGGCCCGACACACCGCCGAGCCGACGCCGTGACGGAGGGGCCGCGCGGCACGCCCCGCCGGGCACCACCCCCGCTTGGCACCGCCCCGCCCGGCTCCCGTCGAAAGGCGGGCCGCCGCTCAGTCCTCCGCCCCGGGCCCCGGGCCCCGGCGCTCCGGAAGCCGTCCGCCCCGCGAGGAACGCGAGCACCGGTCGCGCCCGCCGCCGCCGGCGACCGGGGGACGGTGCGGGCGTCCGCCGGGAGCGGCTCTCCGTGGGAGGGCGGGCCGCCGGGACGTCGCCGTGAGGAGGCGCGACCCGCCGGGCGGGCCGTACCCGCCCCGAGCAGGCGGCGCCACCCGTCCGGGCCGAGCCGGTCCGCGTCCGGCGTCACCGTCCCGGCCCGGTCGTCCTCGTTCCGCGCCTGACCTGCTCGAATCGATCTTGGAGAAGTCCCAAATACCGAGCTCACGGAGTTCAAACCATGAATCGCGAAAGATTTCCATGGGAAATCCCGCCGCCCGGATCGGGACTCGACCGAAAAATGTCCCCCGCCGACGCCCGTTCCGTCCGGCGCGCGGGAAGCGAGTTGGCCGGATTCCCGCTTACCGAACCGGCGTTGGGCCGACGGGATCGGACACCCGAACGAAAGGTCGTGCAGAGTTCAAACAGTTCATCGCCCCAGAGGGGTGATATCGCGTCACATCAACGACGTCAGAGGGCTGTTGGGCCACCGCGGCGCGGCCGTCCGTTCGTCCGCCATACCAGCACGAGCCCCTGGTATCCAGCCCTTCTCCCGCAATGTTTTGCCAGTACGCTGTCACCTGCCGTGCGAGAGCCAGTTCGACTTCCCGGGGTGTTGTCGGCACCGGGAGCGATTCCGGTGCACGGTCGACCACGTTTCTTCGTTACTGGGGGGTGACTTGTGGCGGAGGCTCACGCGATTCGATTCGACGTGCTGGGTCCGCTGGGAGTTCGGTCCGACGGAATCCCGGTGAATCCGGGCTCGGCCCGGCAGCGCGCGGTCCTGACGGCCCTTCTGCTGACGCCCGGACAGCCGGTCGCACCGGCACAGCTCAAAGAGGCCGTCTGGCCCCGGAACCCGCCCAACGACGTGATGGCGAACCTGCACAGCTACGTCTCCAACCTCCGGCGGATCCTGGAGCCCGGCCGTCAGCCGCGCAGCCGGGACACCATGCTGCGCCGCGAACCGGCCGGGTACGTGCTCGTGGTGGACCCGGAGGGCATCGACGCGGTCTGCTTCGAGCGGCAGTTGTACGAGGGGCGTCGGCAGCTGAAGTCGGGGGCCTACCGGCAGGCGGGCCTGACGCTGGCCGGCGCGCTGGCCCTGTGGCGCGGACCCGCGTTCCCCGAGGTGAGCGACTACGCGCTCGGTGCGCAGACGGCGTCGCGGTTCGAGGAGTTACGGCTGCTGGCCCTGGAGACCCTGTGGGAGGCCGAACTGGCCGAGGAGCGCGACTTCTCGGTGATCGCGGCCGAACTGCCGACGCTGACGATGCGGTTCCCGACCCGCGAGCGGTTCAGCTGGCTCCTGATGAAGGCCCTCTACCGGACCGGCCGGCGGGCCGAGGCGATCGAGGCCTACCACCGCACCCGCCGGGCGCTGGCCGAGGAGTACGGCGTCGACCCCGGCGCGGAGCTGCAGCAGTTGTTCGGCACGATCCTGCGCGGGGACCCGGTCGTCGGCCGGTGCTGAGGAACGGGCCCGCCCGGTACGGGGGCGGGGTCGTGGCCGGCCGGCGGCGCCGGTGACTCCCGGCCCCGCCGACCGGGGCGGGCCGGGCGGCGGCACCGCCCGGCCACCCGCGCCATCGGTGTCCCGCCCCCCGCTCTGCCCCGACGGGCGGGACCGTTCCGGGGCCGTCCGGCCGCTTCCGCGCCACCGGGGGCCGCGCGGCCGGCACCGGAGGGACACGAACGGCCCCGGCCGGACGCCGGCCCCCGGACCACGCCCACGGCACCGGCCGCCGGCCCTGCTCAGGCCCGCGCGGAGTGCACCACGTCCGCCAGCACCTTCGGCAGCTCCCCGGCCGCCTCCGCCGTCCGGGCCCGCCAGGCGACGTGCCCGTCGGGGCGGACCAGCACGCAGCCGTCGGCCTCGACCTCGCGCAGCCGCTCCCACTGCCCGTACGGGTCGCGCAGACCCTCGGTCGCGCCGATCACCCGCACGGTGACCTCGACGCCGGTGAGGCGGGCGGCCTCGCGCGCGGCGTCGTGCCAGGGGGCGCCGCCCCGGCCGGTGAGCAGGACGAAGCGGCCGCGACCGGTGACGTCCAGGGTGGAGCGGCGGTGGCCGCCGTCCTCCAGCCAGGCGTGCGGCACCCGGGCGCCTGGCCAGGTGGTGGGCCGGTAGTACAGCTCGGGGTCGCGCTCGGGTGCCGGCTCGGGGGTGCCGTCGTCGACCCGGGCGCCGCCGCGGTAGCGGTAGCCGATCTCCACACCGTGCGCGTTGGCCTGGTAGTTGATGCGGTCGGTGGCGGCGGCCAGCGCGGCACGCCGGGCATCGGCCTCCTCGCCGACGTCGCCGAGGGAGCGCAGCAGCTCCCACTGCTCGGCGGCGCTCTGCCCGGCGGTGTAGCCGAGCGCGGCGGGGATGCCGAGGAAGTCGAGCATGCTGCGCACCGCGCGGTCGACGACCTGGCCGCCGACCGGCTGCCGCTCCTCCTGGTAGGTGTCGAGCAGGCTCGGGGCGGCGGTGCCGTCCAGGACCAGCCCGAGCTTCCAGCAGAGGTTGAAGGAGTCGGCGATGGCCGTGTTGAGGCCGAGACCGTTGGTGGGCGGCATCTGGTGGACGGCGTCGCCCACGCAGAACACCCGGCCCGCACCGTAGCGCGGGGCGACCGTGGCGTTGACCTCCCAGGGGGAGACCCGCTTGACCGTGACGGGCACGACCGGGTCGCCGATGCTCTCCCGCAGGTGGGCGATGATCTCGGCGTGGTCCTCCGGGTCGAAGGAGTCGCCGTCCTTGTGGAACCGCAGATACATCCACTCGTTCCACGGGCGGACGTTGACGAACACCCGGCCGTCCTCGGGCGGGTTGCCGGGGACGGCGCCGATGTACAGGATGCCGGGGCGGTGGGCGCTGTAGCGGGAGAGATCGGCCTCGAACCAGATGGAGGCGACCTTGGCCAGGCCGGTGGCACCCTCGACGGTGAGCCCGAGCTGCTCCATGACCCGGCTGCGGGCGCCGTCCGCGCCGATCACGTAGTCGGCGCGCACGGTGTACCGCAGCCCGGACCGCCGGTCGGCGATCACCGCGGTGACGCCGTCCTCGTCCTGCTCCAGGCTCAGGAACTCGTGCCCGAAGCGCAGTTCGCCGACACCGGCCTCGCGGACCTGGTCCACGAGCAGCGGCTCCATCAGATGTTGCGGAAGGTTGCACATGACGCTGGGGCTGGCGGCCTGGTAGTCGCCGACCCGGTCCGGGCCGTTGCCGTAGGCGCCGAGACGGCTGACCTCGGGACCGGCGAACGTCGTCATGAAGACGAAGTCGGCGAGCAGTTCGCGGGGCGTGGCCCGGGCGAGCACGGCCCGCTCGGCACCGAGGTCGCGGAGGATCTCGCCGGTGCGCTGGTTGAGCAGGTGGGCGCGCGGGGTGTGCGCGGTGCCCGGGTACTTGCCGACCGCGAGGTGACGCACGCCGTAGCGGGAGAGCGCCAGCGAGGCGGTCAGGCCGGCGGGGCCGGCTCCGACGATCAGGACGGGGACGCGGACGTCGGGGGTGGCGCGGTCGTTCACGAGGAAGCCTTCCTTGCGTACCCGGCGTAGACCACCGAGGTGTCCTTGTGCTCGGTGAGCTGGAAGCGGCGGCCCAGCTCGCCGTAGGTGATCCCGCCCTTGGCGCGCAGCCGCATGTCGCGCAGGAGGTCCAGCTGCGGCCGGTTCGAGGCGAAGCCGATCAGGTCCTGGTTCTCCAGCCCGTGCCGGCGGAACACCGCGTGCAGTTCCTGGGGCTTGATGAAGGCCTTCCAGTCGTGCAGGTCCTTGGGCGCGAAGCTGACGGACTTCCAGTCCTGCGCCATCTTGATCATGGCGAGCTTGGAGCGGAAGGTCCGGTTGATGGTGTCGTAGAGGTAGTAGGAGCCGGGCTTCAGCACCCGGACCGCCTCGGAGACGGCCTTCTCCACCGAGGTGACGTGCTCCAGCGTGTCGCAGCAGTACACCAGGTCGAAGCCGGCGTCGTCGAAGGGCAGTTCCTCGGCGACGCCCTGCTGGTAGCCGATCTCCAGGCCGGACTCCTTCGCGTGCGCGGCCGCGGCCGCCAGTGAGGGCCCGGACGGGTCCATCCCGGTCACGTCGCAGCCCGCGCCGGCGAACAGCTCGGCCAGCAGACCGCCGCCGCAGCCGATGTCCAGCACCTTCAGGCCCTTGAGCTCCATCCCCAGGCGGGTGGTCAGCACCTTGCGGAAGTACGCGAACCGCGCCGGGGTGAACGCCTCCAGGGTGGCGAACGGCTGGTCGTCGTTCCACCAGGAAAGGTTGTTGTATACGTCGTTGTCGACAGCCACGGTCGGGTACCCCTCAGGAGAGCTTGATGGTCGGGCGGTAGAGGTCGAGCCAGACGGCCAGGTCGAGGACGCGCTCGAAGGCCTCCCGCTCGTCCCGGCTGACGGCCCCGGCCGCGCCGCGAGCGGCGCCGGTGAGTGCCGCGCGGTCGAAGAACTCGACCGCCTGGTGGCCGCCGGAGAGCAACTCACCGACCTGTCGCTGCAGTTCGGCAACGTAGCGCAGCTCCTGGGTGTTCGGGTAGAGCGCCTTCCGCCGCTCCAGCACCGAACGCGGCAGCACGTCGGCGACGGCGGCGCGCAGCAGGCTCTTCTCCCGGCCGTCGAAGGTCTTCATCGCCCACGGCGTGTTGAACACGTACTGCACCAGCCGGTGGTCGCAGATGGGCACCCGCACCTCCAGACCGACGGCCATGCTCATCCGGTCCTTGCGGTCCAGGAGCTGGCCCAGCAGGCTGGTCAGGTGCACGTAGCAGAACCGGCGCATCCGCTGCTCGTGCGGGGACTCGCCCGGCAGGACCGGGAGCCCGGCGACGGTGTCGGCGTAGCGCTGCGCCCAGTACCCGGGCACGTCCAGGGTGCGCAGCAGCAGCTCCGGGTCGATCAGCTTGGTGGGGTGGGACTTGGGGATGAGCCCGGCGGCGGTCACCCAGGGGAACATCTCGACCTCCTGGACGGCCGGGAGGTGGAACCACGGGTAGCCGCCGAAGACCTCGTCGGAGGACTCGCCCGACAGCGCGACCGTCGAGTGCTGCCGGACCGCCTTGAACAGCAGGTACAGCGAGTTGTCCGCCTCGCCGAAGCCGAACGGGAGGTCCCGCGCGGTCACTGTGGCCCGGCGCACCTCGGGGTTGGCCAGCTCCTGGTGGTCGAGCACGATGTCGTGGTGCTCGGTGCCGACGTGCTCGACGACGGCGCGGGCGAACGGCGCGTCCTGCGAACCGCGCCAGTCGTCCGGGCGGAAGGCCGCGGGCTGTTCGAAGTCGACGGTGAAGGTGCGGGTCCGCTCGCCCCGGTCGGCCATCTGCCGGCCGGCCAGCGCCGTGAGGGCGCTGGAGTCGAGACCGCCGGAGAGCAGCACGCACTGCGGGACGTCCGCGACCAGCTGCCGGGCGACGCTGTCCTCCAGCAGCTCACGGACGCGCCGCACGGTGGTCTCGGTGTCGTCGTGGTGCTCGTCGACCTCCAGCCGCCAGTACACGTGCTCGCGCAGTCCGGAGCGGTCGAAGGTCACCATGGTGCCCGGTTTGACCTCGTGCATGCCCGCCCAGACGGAGCGGCCGGGTTCCTTGACGAAGCCGAACAGCTCGCGGAAGCCGTCGGTGTCGACCACCGGCGGGACCGCCGGGTGTGCGAGCAGCGTCTTGGCCTCGGAGCCGAAGATCACGCCGTTCTCGGTGGGGTGGTAGTAGAGCGGCTTGATGCCGAGCCGGTCGCGCAGCAGCACCAGCCGGTCCACCCGGCCGTCCCACACGCCCATCGCGTACATGCCGTTGAGCCGGTCCGCGATCTCCAGGCCCCACTCCAGGTAGCCGCGCAGGACCACCTCGGTGTCGCTGGTGGTCCGGAACTCGTGGTTGCGGCGGCGCAGTTCGTCGCGCAGCTCGGTGAAGTTGTAGGCCTCGCCGCTGTACGTCAGCGCGACCGGGCCGTCCGGCGTCTCGACCACCATCGGCTGCAGGCCGGTCTCCAGGTCGATCACCGCGAGCCGGCGGTGCCCCAGGGCGGCGCCGCGCGACACCCAGGTGCCGCCGGAGTCCGGGCCGCGGCAGACCATGGTCTCGGTCATGGCCCGCAGGGCGGGCAGTTCACGTTCGAGGTCGAGCTGGAAGTCGATCCAGCCGGCGATCCCGCACATTCGCGTGTTCCTTCGGTCGGTCGGGAGAGGGGAGCAGGGGGCCGGATGCCCCCGAGGGGGTCAGCTCAGCGGGTCGCGCCGCCGCGCGGCCATGTAGGTGGGCAGGCCGTCGATGTGCGAGCGTCCGGTGGGTGCGAAGAAGAAGCGGTCCAGCGCGCCCCCCACGAAGGAGTACGGGCGGTTCAGCTCGGCCGCCCAGCGCCAGCTGAACCTGGAGCCGTCCCCGGACGGTTCGACGACGTAGTCCTCGACCAGATGGCGGAAGATCGGGCTGGTCCCCTCGACCGCGGTGAACGTCTTGCGGGTGCCCTCCTCCCAGCGGTAGAAGCGCTCGCGCAGGACGAGGCCGCTGTTCATCTCGATCTCGCGGGTGGTGCCGACGCCGAACGGGCGCGGTGAGGTCCAGGTCAGCTGCCGCATGCCCTTGGTCCAGCTCGACACGCCGTCCCCGACGAGGGCGGCCCAGGTCTCCTCGGCGGAGAACGGCACCTCGACGGAGCGGGCGTGGTACAGCGGGGCGGAGGCGAACAGTGAGTCGTCGGCCTCCTCGATCGGATACCAGCGGCGGGCCATGGGGACGGGTCCTTTCCCGGGACGTGCGGTCGGTGCGTGAGGGGGTGGGGGCGAGGGCTCTGCGGAACTACGGCTTGCGGCCCCGGAAGAGGGCGACGCTGCCGCGCGTCACCAGGTCGAAATCGTCGAAGTTCTGCTTGAGCTGGTCGCGCAGATCGGCCAGGTCGTCCTCGTCGTTGTGGAAGACGCCCTTCTGGTTGAGGTTCTTCATCAGCCAGCGGCCGGGGCCCGACACGGGCACTCCGGAGGACAGGACGGTGTGGCCGAACACGGTGCCGCCGGAGCGGACGGCGGTGGCCGCGTGCCGGATCGCCCGGCCCTTCTCGCGCAGGCTGCCGGGCACGCAGTGCAGCAGGAAGCTGAGCGAGGCGGAGTCGTGACTGGCCTCGGGGACCGGAAGCGGTTCCAGGCAGTTGGCGACGACCTTGGTGGTCCTGAGGTGGGCGAGCCGCTGCGCGGCGAAGTCGAGCGTGGTGGGGTTGAGGTCGGCCAGCGTGATCTCGGGGTTCGAGACGGGGAAGCGGGCCCGGTCCAGCAGGTAGCCGGTGCCGACGCCGATCTCCAGGTGCTTGGCGCCGAGGCAGGTGTTGTACATCTTCAGGAAGTCGCGCGGCGAGGCGCGCCAGAACAGCGGGGCGCTGCCGCGGAAGACGATGAAGTCGTAGAAGGCGAGGTTGCGGCTGTGGTACGGGGACTGCCCGTCGTCGACCGCCTGCTCCAGGGAGACGCCGGGGCGGTGGTCGTGGTCGGTGCTGGTCATCCTGCTCTTCTCCGGTTCGTTCGGGCTGCTGGTTCGGTTCGGGGCCCGCGGGTCACGCGGTCGGTGCGGTGAGCCGGCCGAGGACGGCCCGCATGGTCGCGGGGGCGTGCTCGCCGGTCAGGGTGAAGTGGTCGCCGGTGACCTCGGTCCCGGTGTGCGGGAGGGGCCAGTCCGCCCGCCACCCGGCGGCCGGGAAGCCGGGGAGCGGCCGGTCGGCCCGGAACAGCAGCGTGGGGGTGGCCAGGGGGTGCGGCCGCCAGTCCGCGAACAGACGGCCGTAGCCGCCCATCGCGGTCAGGCAGGCGTCGTCCCAGGCGGTCCGGTCGTCCGTCAGATGGCCGGCGATCCGCTCCTGGACACGGGGCAGGACCTCGCTCCCGGGCCGGTAGCTGTCCAGCAGGACCAGCGCGTCCGGTGCGGTGCCCCGCTTCTCCAGCCGCTCGGCGACGGCGTGCGCGATCCAGCCGCCCGCCGAGTGCCCCAGCAGGACGAACGCCGCTCCCGCGGCGAGGCGTTCGACGTCCTCGGTGTGCAGGTCCACCAGCGCGTCGAGGTCGGCGGGCAGCCGCTCACCGGCGGTGAATCCGGGCGCGGGCAGTGCCCACAGCTCGTGCCGCCCCCGCACCTCCGCGGCCAGCCGGGCGTACTGCTGGGCGCCCGAGCGGGTGGCGAAGGACGGGAAGCAGAAGAAGCGCTGCGCGGCCGGTCCCCGGGCGAGCCGCACGGGTGCGGGGCGCTCGCCGGGAGCGGGCGGGGTGTCGAAGGTGTCCCGGAACCGGGCCGCCGCCGCGAGGAGTTCGCCGAACTCGGCGAACCGGCCCTCGGCGGCGGCGCGCGGGGCCAGCGCGGTCAGCAGGCCGCCACCGGCCGCGGCGGCGTCCGCCCCGGCGGGAGCGGCGTCCAGCCCGTCCCGCAGCCGGGCGGCGAGCGCGTCCAGGGTGGGGTGGTCGAAGACGGCCGTGGCCGGCAGGGACAGACCGGTGGCGGCCCCCAGCGCGGCGCTCAGCTCGGTGGCGGCGAGCGAGTCGAGGCCCAGCTCCGGCAGGGGGAGACCCGACTCGACCTCCTCGACCGACGCGTGGCCGAGCGCGGCGGCCACCTGGGCGGCCACCAGATCCCGCAGCAGCGCGTGCCGTTCGGCCGCTTCGAGGCCCGCGAGCCGTTCCCGCAGCGGCTGCGACGGAGCGGCTCCGACGGGCTCGGCCGGCTCGCTCGGCGCGGCGGACGCGGCGGACGCGGCGAGGACCGGCGCCGCGCCGACGGCCGCCCCGGCGACGGCCTCGGGCCAGAACCGGCGGCGCTGGAAGGCGTAGGTGGGCAGGGCGAGGGGCTCCGCCGCGACGCCGGCGAACACCGCCGCCCAGCCGACCGGAACCCCGTGCACATGGGCGCGGGCGAGCGCGGTGAGCGCGCTCTCCGCCTCCGGCCGACCGGACCGCAGGAGCGGCACCGCCACCGGCGCGGCGGTCTCCGGCCGGTCCGCCGACGCGTCCCGGACCAGCGCCGACAGGACACCGGACGGCCCGAGTTCGAGGAAGGCCGTCACCCCGTCCCCGGCCATCGCGCGCACCCCGTCGTGGAAGCGCACCGTCTCCCGGATGTGCCGCACCCAGTACTCGGGGGTGCACACCTCCTCCGTCACCGCTGGCCCGCCGGTCAGGTTGGAGAGCAGCCGGATCCGCGGCGGCCGGTACTCCAACTCCCGGGCCACCCTCAGGAACTCGTCCAGCACACCGTCCATCAGGGGCGAGTGGAAGGCCCTGGTGACGCGCAGCCGCTTGGTGCGGCGGCCCTGCGCGGCGAGCCGCGCCGCCACCTCCTCCACGGCCTCGGCCTCCCCGGAGACGACCGTCGCCCGGGGCCCGTTGACGGCGGCCAGAGCGAGCACGCCCTCCCGGCCCGCCAGCAGCGGCAGCACCTCCGCCTCGGCCGCCTCCACCGCCGTCATCGCGCCGCCCTCCGGCGACGCCTGCATCAGCCGGCCGCGCGCCGAGACCAGTCGGCAGGCGTCGTCCAGCGACAGCACCCCGGCCGCGCAGGCCGCCGTCAGCTCGCCGATCGAGTGGCCGCCGACCCAGTCCGGGGTGACACCCCAGGACTCCAGCAGCCGGAAGGACGCCAGGCCGACGGCGAACAGCCCGGCCTGGGTGTACTCCGTCCGGTCCAGCGACGCGGCCGCCGGGGTGCCCTCCTCGGCGAACAGCACCTCGCGCAGCGCGGGGCGGCCCGGGGCCGCCAGGTGCTCGTCCAGCCCGTCGCACACCTCGTCCAGGGCGCGCGCGAACACCGGGAACGCCTCGTGCAGACCGCGGCCCATGCCCGGTCGCTGGCTGCCCTGGCCGGGGAACAGGAATCCGACCCGGCCGCCGCCGACCGCGGTGCCGCGCACCAGACCCGGTGCCGGCGTACCCGCCGCGAGAGCCTCCAGTCCGGCGCGCAGTTCGTCCAGGTCGCGGCCGAGCAGTACGGCGCGGTGCGGCAGGGCGGCCCGGGTCAGCGCCAGGGAGCGGCCGACGGCGGCCGGGTCCAGCGGGTGCGGCTCGGCCGGGGACGGCGCCGTGGCATCGCCCCGGGTCCCCGGCCGGGCCAGGTGCGCCGCCAGCCGCTCGGCCTGGGCCCGCAGCGCGGCCTCGCCCCGGGCCGACACCGGCCAGGGAACCAGCGGCAGCGGTGCCCGCTCGGCCGGGGCCGGCGCGGGCCGGGGCGCCGAAGCGGGCGCCTGCTCCAGCACGACGTGCGCGTTGGTGCCGCTGATGCCGAAGGCGGACACGCCCGCGCGCCGCGGACCGTCGTGCTCCGGCCAGGCGACCGGCTCGGTGAGCAGCGCGAGGCCACCGCCGGACCAGTCCACGTGCGGGGTCGGCTCGTCGGTGTGCAGGGTGGGCGGCAGCACGCCGTGCCGCATCGCCTGCACCATCTTGATCACCCCGGCCATGCCCGCGGCGGCCGCCGTGTGGCCGATGTTGGACTTGATCGAGCCGAGCCACAGCGGGCGCCCCTCCGGCCGGTCCCGGCCGTACGTCGCGAGCAGCGCCTCGGCCTCGATCGGGTCGCCGAGCGGGGTGCCGGTGCCGTGCGCCTCCACCGCGTCCACGTCACCCGGGGCGAGCCGGGCGTTGGCGAGCGCCTGGCGGATCACCCGTTGCTGGGCGGGGCCGTTGGGGGCGGACAGGCCGTTGCTGGCACCGTCCTGGTTGGTGGCCGAGCCGCGCACCACGGCGAGCACCGGGTGCCCGTTGCGGCGCGCGTCGGAGAGCCGCTCCAGCAGCAGCACGCCGGTGCCCTCGCCCCAGGCGGTGCCGTCCGCTCCCGCGGCGAACGGCTTGCAGCGCCCGTCCGGGGCGAGGCCGCGCTGGCGGCTGAAGTCGATGAACGCGTGCGGCGTGGTCAGCAGGGTGACGGCGCCGGCGATCGCCAGGGTGCTCTCGCCGGAGCGCAGCGACTGGCAGGCCAGGTGCATCGCGACCAGGGAGGACGAGCACGCGGTGTCGACGGTGACGGCCGGGCCCTCCAGCCCGAAGGTGTAGGCGAGCCGGCCGGAGATGACACTGGCCGCGTTGCCGGTCAGCATGTAGCCCTCGCCGCCGGTGCCCTGGGTGAGCAGCGGGTAGTCCTGGCCGCTGGAACCGGCGAACACACCGGTGCGGGAGCCGCGCAGGGTGGTCGGGTCGATCCCGGCGTTCTCGACGGCCTCCCAGGTCGTCTCCAGCAGCAGCCGCTGCTGCGGGTCCATGGCCAGGGCCTCGCGCGGCCCGATGCCGAAGAAGGCGGCGTCGAAGCGGTCGGCGTCGTGCAGGAACCCGCCCTCGCGCACATAGCTGCGGCCGGGGCGGTCCGGGTCGGGATCGTAGACGCCGTCCAGGTCCCAGCCGCGGTTCCCGGGGAACGGGGTGACGGCGTCGCGGCCCTCCGCGACCAGCCGCCACAGGTCGTCCGGCCCCGCGACCTCGCCGGGATAGCGGCAGGCCATCGAGACGATCGCGATCGGCTCGTCGCTGTCGGCGGCGGCCCGTACCGGGGCGGCGCGGTCCTCGCCCGGGGCGCCGGCGAGCTCGGCGAGCAGGTATCCGGCCAGCCCCTCGGGAGTGGGGTGGTCGAAGGCGATGGCGGCCGGCAGCCGCAGGCCGGTGGCCGCCATCAGCCGGTTGCGCAGTTCCACGGCGGTGAGCGAGACGAAGCCCAGATCGCGGAAGGGGCGGCCGGGGACGACCGGGTCGTCCAGGCCGAGCACGGCGGTGATGTGCTCGGTCACCAGATCGAGCAGCAGCCGTTCCCGGTCGGGCCGGGCGAGGGCCGCGAGCCGCGCGCGCAGTCCGGACCCCGGGGTACCGCTCTCGCTCTCGTCCGGCTCGGCGGCGGACACACCCGGGTGCGGGGCCACGTCAGGGAGGGTCTCGACCCAGTAGCGGCGCCGTTGGAAGGGGTAGGTGGGGAGGTCGGGGTGGGTGCCGGCGGGGAGGAGCGGTGTCCAGTCGACGGGTGTGCCGTGGGTGTGGAGGTGGGCGGCGGAGGTGAGGAGGCGGGTCCAGCCGCCTTCGCCGCGGCGCAGGGTGCCGGTCACGGTGACCGTCTCGTTGCCGGTGCCCTCGGCGCTGTCCAACGTCTCCTCGATGGCGGGGGTGAGGACGGGGTGGGGGCTGGTTTCGATGAAGGTGTGGTGGCCGTCTGTTTGTGCGGCGTGGGTGGCGTCGGTGAAGCGGACGGTGTGGCGGAGGTTGGTGTACCAGTAGTCGGCGTCGAGTCGGGTGGTGTCGAGGCGGGTGCCGGTGACGGTGGAGTAGAAGGGGATGTCGGTGGGGCGTGGGGTGATGCCTGCGAGGGCTTTTGCGAGGTGTTTCTGGATGGTTTCGACGTGGTGTGTGTGGGAGGCGTAGTCGACGTCGATGCGGCGGGCGCGGAGTCCGGTGGTGTCGCAGTGGGTGAGGAGTTCGTCGAGGGCGTCGGGGTCGCCTGCGATGACGGTGGAGTTGGGTCCGTTGATGGCGGCGACCGAGATGCGGCCTTGCCACGGGGTGAGGAGTTGTTGGGTTTGTGTTGGGGGGAGGGCGAGGGAGGCCATGGCGCCTTGTCCGGCGAGGTGGTGGCGGATGGCCTGGCTGCGGAGGGCGGCGATGCGGGCGCCGTCGTGGAGGGTGAGGGCTCCGGCGACGGTGGCGGCGGCGATTTCGCCCTGGGAGTGTCCGATGACGGCGGCGGGCTGGATGCCGAGGGATTTCCAGAGTTCGGCGAGGGAGACCATCATGGCGAAGAGCGCGGGTTGGACGATGTCGACGCGGGTGAGGTCGCCGTTGCCGCGCAGGACGTCGGTGAGGTCCCAGTCGATGTGGGGCGCCAGTGCTGCCTGGCAGTCGGCTATGGACCGGGCGAAGACGTCGCTGGTGTCGAGGAGTTCGGTGCCCATGCCGAGCCATTGGGAGCCCTGGCCGGGGAAGACGAAGACGGGGCGGTCGGAGCTGCCGGTTCCGGTGACGAGTCCGGGCGCGCTGGTGCCGTCGGCGAGGGCGGTGAGGCCGGTGAGCAGTTCTTCGCGGTTGTGGCCGAGGACGACGGCGCGCTGTTCCAGCGAGGCCCGGCCGGTGAGCAGGGTGTGCCCGACCGCCCGCGGATCTGCGTCGGGGTTCTCCCGCAGATAGGCCGACAACTGCCCGGCCCGGGCCCGCAGGGCGCGCTCACCGTGCGCGGAGAGCACCCACGGCACCACGGTGGACGGCGAGTCGGTCCCGTCCGTTCCCCGGTCGCCGTCCGTCCCCTGCGAGCCGTCCGCCGCCCGCGCGCCGTCCGCCGCCCGCGCGCCGTCCGCCGCCCGCGCGCCGTCCGGTGTCCGTTCTCCGTCGGCCGCCTGTTCCAGGACCACGTGCGCGTTGGTGCCGCTCGCGCCGAAGGCCGAGACCGCCGCCCGGCGCGGACGCCCGTCCACCTCGGGCCACTCCCGCTCCTCGGTGAGCAGCGCGACGGCGCCCGAGTCCCAGTCGACGTGCGGTGTCGGCTCGTCCACGTGCAGGGTGCGCGGGAGCACCCCGTTCCGCATCGCGAGCACCATCTTGATCACTCCGGCGACCCCGGCCGCCGCCTGGGTGTGGCCGATGTTGGACTTGACCGAGCCGAGCCAGAGCGGCCGCTCGGCGGGCCGGTCCTGCCCGTAGGTGGCCAGCAGCGCCTGCGCCTCGATCGGGTCGCCCAGCGTGGTGCCCGTCCCGTGCGCCTCCACGGCGTCGACGTCGCCCGTCGCCAGCCGGGCGTTGTCCAGTGCCTGGCGGATGACGCGCTGTTGCGAGGGGCCGTTGGGCGCGGTGAGTCCGTTGCTCGCGCCGTCCTGGTTGACGGCGGAGCCGCGCACCACCGCCAGCACGGGATGGCCCAGGCGCTCCGCGTCCGAGAGCCGTTCCAGCAGCAGTACGCCGACGCCCTCGCCCCATCCCGTCCCGTCCGCGGCGGCGGAGAAGGCCTTGCAGCGGCCGTCCGGGGAGAGTCCGCGCTGACGGCTGAACTCGACGAACATGCCGGGTGAGGCCATCACCGCGGCGCCGCCCGCGAGCGCCATCGTGGACTCGCCCCGGCGCAGCGACTGGACGGCCAGGTGCAGCGAGACCAGCGAGGAGGAGCAGGCCGTGTCGACGGTGATCGCCGGGCCCTCCAGCCCGAAGGTGTAGGACAGCCGGCCGGAGATGACGCTGGCCGCGCCGCCCGCCAGCAGGTACCCCTCCAGGCTCTCGGTGGCGCGCTGGGCGAGTGCCGCGTAGTCCTGCTGGCCGGTGCCCATGAACACGCCGGTGCGGGAGCCGCGCAGGGTGGCCGGGTCGATGCCGGCCCGCTCGAAGGCCTCCCAGGTGGACTCCAGCAGCAGCCGCTGCTGCGGGTCCATGGCCAGCGCCTCGCGCGGGCTGATGCCGAAGAACCCGGCGTCGAAGCGCTTGACGGCGTCCAGGAAGCCGCCCTCACGGGCGTACGTGTGCCCGACCCGGTCCGGGTCCGGGTCGTACAGGCCCTCGACGTCCCAGCCGCGGTCGGCCGGGAAGCCGGTGACCGCGTCGGTGCCGTCCGCGACCAGTCGCCAGAGGGCTTCGGGGGAGTCGACGCCGCCGGGGTACCGGCAGGCCATGCCGACGATCGCGATCGGCTCGCCCTCGACGGACTCCCGCTCCTGGAGACGCCTGCGCGTCTCCTGCAGATCGGCGGTCACCCGCTTGAGGAAGTAGCGGAGTTTTTCCTCGGTCTCGTTCGCCACGGTGGTGCAAACCCTTCAGGAGGACTGGACGGTGGGACAGGCGGACGGCTGGTCAGGAGATGCCGAGCTCGTTGGTGATGAAGTCGAACACCTCGTCGTCGTCGGCCGACTCCAGCTCCAGCGCGCTCTCCGCCGCTTCGCCCTCGCCGGTGGCGCGCTGGTCGCTCCAGCGGGCGGCCAGGGCACGCAGCCGGGCGCCGATCCGGGCCCGGTCGGGGTGGTCGGCGGCGAGCCGGTCGAGGCCGGACTCCAGGCGGTCCAGGTCGTCCAGCACCGGGGCGGCCGCCGGCGCGCCCTCGCGGGGGAGCGCGCCGTCCAGGTATCGGGCCAGCTCGGCGGCGGTCGGGTAGTCGAAGACCAGCGTGGCGGGCAGCCGCAGGCCGCTGGCGTCGGTCAGCCGGTTGCGCAGCTCGACGGCGGTCAGGGAGTCGAAGCCCAGGTCGTCGAAGGTGCGCTCGGCGCCGACCGCCGCCGCGTCGGCGTGGCCGAGCACGACCGCGATCTGGGCCCTGACCAGATCCAGCAGGGCGCGGTCGCGCTCCGGCCCGGCCAGCCCGGCGAGCCGGAGCCGCAGGTCCTCGGCCGCCCCGGCCTCCCGGGTGCGGGCGGGGCCGGCCAGTCCGTGCAGCAGCGGCGGAAGGCCGGGGCCGGCGCTGCGCAGGACCGCCGGGTCGAGCCGTACGGGCAGCGGGGCGGGCTCGCCGCCGGTCAGCGCCGCGTCGAACAGGGCCAGGCCCTCCGCCTCGGTGAGCGGGAGGACCCCGGCGCGCCGCATCCGGCCCAGCGTCGCCCCGTCGAGCGCCCCGGCCATGCCGCCACGCTGCTCCCACGGCCCCCAGGCCAGCGAGAGCGCGGGCCGGCCCTGAGCGCTGAGGTGCCGGGCGAGGGCGTCCAGGAAGGCGTTGGCCGCCGAGTAGGCGCCCTGCCCGGCGCCGCCGAGGGTGGCCGTCGCCGAGGAGAACAGGACGAAGGCGGCCCCGGTGTCCCGGGTCAGCTCGTGCAGGTGCCAGGCGGCGTCGGCCTTCGGGCGCAGCGCGGCGTCGAAGTGCGACGGGTCGAGAGCGGCGAGGGCGCCGTCCGCCGTCACTCCGGCCGCGTGGACGACGGCGGTGAGCGGGTGCTCGTCGGGGACGGCGGCCAGTACCTCGGCGAGGGCGTCGCGGTCGGCGGTGTCGCAGGCGGTGATGGTGACCTCGGCGCCGAGCGCGGTGAGCGCGTCGCGCAGTTCTCCGGCGCCGGTGGCCTCCGGACCGCGGCGGCCGAGCAGGAGCAGGTGGCGGGCGCCGTGTTCGGTGACCAGATGACGGGCGACCAGACCGCCCAGCATGCCGGTGCCACCCGTGACCAGGACGGTGCCCCCGGGATCGAGGGCCATGGGCGCGACGGGATCGGCGGACCGGGCCCGGACCAGCCGGGGCGTGAGCACGGCCCCGGCCCGCTGGGCGAGCTGCGGCTCCCCGGTGACGGCCGCCGTGCGCAGGGCGTCGGCGGGGTCGGCGCCGGCCGGGTCGAGGTCGAGCAGCACGAACCGGCCCGGGTGCTCGGCCTGGGCGGCACGGACCAGGCCCCACAGCGGTGCCTGGACGAGGTCCGGCACGTCCCGGTCGGCACCGGCGGCGACCGCGCCCCGGGTCACCACGACCAGACGGGAGGCGGCGAACCGCTCGTCCCCCGCCCAGGCGGCCAGGAAGGCGGCGGTGCGGTGCAGCGCGGCGCGCACGGCGCCGGGCAGGCCGCCGTCGCCCGGCTCCCCGGGCAGCAGGAAGACGGCGTCGGGCGCCCCGGCGGCGGCGAGCGCGGCCAGGTCCGGGTGGCGCTCGGCGGCGATGTCCGCGCCCAGTGCGCCGTCGCCGATGACGGCCCAGCGGCCGACGCCGCCCGTGACCGGCTCCGCCGGCGTCCAGTCGACGCGGAACAGCGCGTCGCCGGCCCCGGCCCGGGAGGCCGCCCGCAGTTGCCCGACCGAGACCGGCCGGGCCCGCAGCGAGGCCACCGAGGCGACCGGCGCGCCGGTCGCCTCGGCCACGTCCAGGGACATCGCGTCCGGACCGGCGGGGGCGAGGCGGACCCGCAGCGCGGTCGCGCCGGTCCGGTGCAGACGCACGCCGTTCCAGGCGAACGGCAGCAGCACCCGCTCGCCGGTGGTGCCGACCAGGCCGGTGTGCAGCGCCGCGTCCAGCACCGCCGGGTGCACGCCGTAGCCGGTGTCGCGGGCCTGCTCGGGTGCGGTGACCTCGCCGAACAGTTCCTCGCCGCGCCGCCACATCGCCCGCAGCCCCTGGAACGACGGACCATAGGCGAAGCCCGCGTGGGCGACGGCCTCGTAGAAGTCGTCGACGGACACCCGCTCGGCGCCCTCGGGCGGCCAGACGCCGTCCGCCCGCCAGCCGGGTCCGCCGGTTCCGGCGACGCCGAGGACGCCGCCCGCGTGCCGGGTCCACGGCCGCGGCCCGGCTGCCTCCGGGGACGCGTCGCCGTCGTCCGGTCGGGAGTGGACGGCGATCGGCCGTCGGCCGGTGCCGTCGTCGGCACCGACCACCAGCTGGATCTGGTGGGCGCGGTCGCCGGTGAGGACCAGCGGCGCCTCCTGGTCCAGCTCCTCTACGACCGCGCAGCCGGTCAGCCGGGCGGCGTGCAGCGCCAGGTCCAGGTAGGCGGTGCCGGGCACCACGACGGAGCCGAGCACCACGTGGTCGGCCAGCCAGCGGTGCGAGCGGACGGACAGCCGCCCGGTGAGGATCAGCCCGCCGCCCTCGGCCGGGGTGACGACCGCGCCGAGCAGCGGGTGCCCGGCGGGCGCGACGCCCAGACCGGCGGGCTCGGCCGGGGCGGCCCGGGTGGCGTCCAGCCAGTGCCGCTCGCCCTGGAACGGATAGGTCGGCAGGTCCAGCCGCCGGGCGTCCGGAGTGCCGAGGACGGCCGACCAGTCCACCGGGACACCGCGCGCGTGCGCCCCGGCGAGGGCGGTCAGCGCGGTCTCCGGCCCCGGGCGGCCCTTGCGCAGCAGGGGCAGGGCGGCGATCGCCGCGGCCCGCTCGCCGGCGGCGTTCTGCGCCAGCGCGGACAGCACGCCGTCCGGGCCCAGCTCCAGGAACGTGGTGACGCCCTGGCCGAGCAGGTGGCGCACCCCGTCGTGGAAGCGCACCGCCTCCCGGACGTGGCGCACCCAGTACTCGGGCGTACGGACCGCGGCCCCGTCCACCGGCAGCCCGGTGAGGTCGGACACCAGCGGGATCAGCGGCTCCCGCAAATCCAGGCCGGACAGCACCTCGTGGAACGCGTCGAGCATGCCCTCCATCCGCGGGGA
This sequence comes from Streptomyces sp. NPDC107521, assembly GCF_055598485.1. NCBI lineage: Bacteria > Bacillati > Actinomycetota > Actinomycetes > Kitasatosporales > Streptomycetaceae > Streptomyces > Streptomyces sp. NPDC107521. The sequence goes on along the minus strand of NZ_JBVKAT010000013.1, from coordinate 6,293 downwards.
GTGGAAGGCATGGCTGACGGTGAGCCGCTTGGTGCGCCGGCCCTCGGCGCGCAGCCGCTCCGCCAGCTCGGTGACCGCCGCCTCGTCGCCGGAGACCACCACCGCGCGGGGGCCGTTGACGGCGGCGACGCTCGCGAGCGCCTCCTTCCCGGCCAGCAGGGCGGCGACCTCCGCCTCCTCCGCCTCGACGGCCACCATGGCGCCGCCGACGGGCAGTTCCTGCATCAGCCGGCCGCGCGCGGCGACCGCCGTGACGGCGTCCTCCAGCGAGAACACCCCGGCGACGTGCGCGGCGGCCAGTTCGCCGATGGAGTGGCCGAGCAGGAAGTCGGGCCGCAGCCCCCAGGACTCGGCCAGCCGGTACAGCGCCACCTCCAGCGCGAACAGCGCGGCCTGCGTGAACGCCGTCCCGTCCAGCCGGGCCCTGTCCGCGCCGTCCCCGGCGAGCAGCACCTCGCGCACCGGCAGACCGGTGCGCTCCGTCAGCAGGGCGCAGACCCGGTCCAGCTCGGCGGCGAACACCGGGAAGCGGGCGTACGCTTCACGGCCCGCGCCGGGCCGCTGGGAGCCCTGGCCGGTGAACAGGAAGGCGAGCTTTCCGGGGCGGGTCGCGTCGGCGCGCACCACCTGCGGGGCGGCCGTCCCGGTGCGCAGCGCGTCCAGCCCGGCGAGCAGGGCGGCGCGGTCGTGGCCGAGGACCACGGCCCGGTGGTCGAGGTCGGCCCGGGCGGTGACGAGCGTGTGGGCGACGTCCGCCGGGCTCCAGCCGGGGTGTGCGGCGACGGCGGCGGCGAGCCGGTCGGCCTGGGCGGCCAGCGCCCGCGGGGTGCGGGCGGACAGCGGCCACGGGGTGAGGGCGGGCGCCCCGGCGGGCGCTTCCCGCGGTTCCCCGGGGGTGGTGGCCTGCTCCAGGATGACGTGGGCGTTGGTGCCGCTGATCCCGAACGAGGACACGGCCGCCCGCCGGGGCCGGTCGACACCCGGCCAGGCCCGCCGCTCGGTGGTCACCTCGACGCCGCCGTGCCCCCAGTCGACCTGCGGCGTCGGCTCGTCCACGTGCAGCGTCGCGGGCAGCTCGCCGTGGCGCATCGCCAGCACCATCTTGATCACCCCGGCGACACCGGCGGCGAGCTGGGTGTGGCCGATGTTGGACTTCACCGAGCCGAGCTGCAAAGGACGTTCGGCGGGCCGCTCCTTCCCGTACGTGGCGAGCAGCGCCTGTGCCTCGATCGGGTCGCCGAGCCGGGTGCCGGTGCCGTGCGCCTCCACGGCGTCGACCTGGTCGGGCGTCAGCCGGGCGTCGGCCAGGGCCTGCCGGATCACCCGCTGCTGGGCCGGGCCGCTGGGCGCCGTCAGGCCGTTGGAGGCGCCGTCCTGGTTGACGGCCGAGCCGCGCACCACCGCGAGCACCGGGTGCCCGTTGGCCCGAGCGTCGGAGAGCCGCTCGACCAGCAGCACGCCGACGCCCTCGCCCCAGGCGGTGCCGTCCGCCGCCCCGGCGAAGGCCTTGATCCGGCCGTCCGGGGCGAGCCCGCGCTGACGGCTGAACTCGATGAACATGTGCGGCGCCGCCATCACGGCCGCACCGCCGACCAGCGCCATGGTGCACTCGCCGTCGCGCAGCGCCCGGCCCGCCAGGTGCAGGGCCACCAGCGAGGAGGAGCACGCGGTGTCCACGGTGACCGCCGGGCCCTCCAGGCCGAAGGCGTACGAGAGCCGCCCGGAGGCGACGCTGACGGTGGTGCCGGTCAGCAGATAGCCCTCGGCGCCCTCGGCGGTGTGCGGCCCGGCGCCGTAGCCGAGCGGGGACACGCCGACGAACACGCCGGTACGGCTCCCGCGCACCGAGGACGGGTCGATGCCGGCCCGCTCGAACACCTCCCAGGAGGTCTCCAGCAGCAGCCGCTGCTGCGGGTCCATCGCCACCGCCTCGCGCGGGCTGATGCCGAAGAACGCGGCGTCGAAGCGCTCCGCGTCCCGCACGAAGCAGCCGTGCCGGACATAGCTCCTGCCCGCGCGGTCCGGGTCCGGGTCGTACAACTCCTCGGTGTCCCAGCCGCGTTCGGCCGGGAACTCGGCGACGGCGTCCCGGCCGTCGGCCAGCAGCCGCCAGAAGTCCTCCGGGGAGCGCACGTCCCCGGGGAAGCGGCAGGCCATGCCGACGATCGCGATCGGCTCGTGCCGGGCCTCGGTCAGCCGGCGGTTCTGCTGCTCCAGCCGCCGGGTCTCCTTGACCGAGGCCCGCAGCGCCTCCAGCACCTTGTCCTGTGATGCAGCCATCGTTGGTCTCCGCGCTCTCAGAAGTCAGTGGTGCCGAGGTCGTCGTGATCGCCGGTGCCGAGCGCCAGGCCGATCAGGTCGTCGGCGCCCATGCCGTCGATCTCGGCCAGCTCGTCCTCCTCGGCCCGGCCGTCCCCGCCCGGTGCCGCGGGGCCGTCCGGTCCCGGTCCGTCGGCCAGGGCGAGCACCGCGTCCAGCAGTCCGGCCGCGCGCAGCCGGGACGGCGGGACGGCGGCCAGCCGCCGGGCCAGCTCGGCGTCCGCCACCGGATCGGCGTCCGTCGACTCCGCCCGGGCGGGCGCCAGTTCGGCGAGCAGGAACCGGGCCAGCGCCTCGGGTGTCGGGTGGTCGAAGACCAGCGTGGCGGGCAGCCGGAGCCCGGTGGCCTGGCTCACCCGGTTCCGCAGTTCGACGGCGGTCAGCGAGTCGAAGCCGAGCTGTTTGAACGCTCGGGAGGGCTGGATCGCGTCGTCGCCCGCATGGCCGAGCACGACGGCGGCATGGCCGCACACCAGGTCGAGCAGCACCCGCGCCCGGCCGGTTTCGGGCAGCCCGGCCAGCCGGGCGGCCAGCGCCGGACTCCCGCCGTCACCCCCGGCCGCCGCCGCGACGGCCCGCCGGGCGGTGCCGCCGACCAGCCGCCGCAGCAGCGGCGGCACCGGACCGGCGGCGAACCCGGCGCGGGCCGCCGCGATGTCCAGCTTCATCGCCACCAGTTGTGCCCGGTCGGCCCGCAGCGCCGCACTGAACAGGGCCAGGCCCTCGGCGTCGCCGAGCGCGCCGATCCCGGAGCGGCGCATCCTGGTGAGCTGGGCCGCGTCCAGGTGGCCGGTCATCGCGCTGGCCTGCTCCCACAGGCCCCAGGCGATGGCGAGACCGCCCGCGCCCTCGGCCCGGCGCCGCTGGGCGAGCGCGTCGAGGAAGGCGTTGGCCGCCGCGTAGTTGCCCTGGCCGGGCCCGCCGAGCACGGCGGCGGAGGAGGAGAACAGGACGAAGGCGGCGAGGTCGGCGCTCCGGGTCAGCTCGTGCAGATTCCAGGCGGCGTCCACCTTCGGACGCAGTACGGATGCGAGCCGGTCCGGGGTGAGCGAGGCGATCAACGTGTCGTCCAGGACGCCGGCCGCGTGGACGACGGCGGTGAGCGGGTGCTCGGCGGGGACGGCGGCCAGTACCTCGGCGAGGGCGTCGCGGTCGGCGGTGTCGCAGGCGGTGATGGTGACCTCGGCGCCGAGCGCGGTGAGCGCGTCGCGCAGTTCTCCGGCGCCGGTGGCCTCCGGACCGCGGCGGCCGAGCAGGAGCAGGTGGCGGGCGCCGTGTTCGGTGACCAGATGACGGGCGACCAGACCGCCCAGCATGCCGGTGCCACCGGTGATCAGCACGGTGCCGTCCGGGTCCGGCGCGGTCGGCATGGTGAGCACCACCTTGCCGGTGTGCCGCGCCTGGCCCATGAACCGGAACGCGTCCCGTGCGCGCCGCACGTCCCAGGTGGCGGCGGGCAGCGGCCGCAGTACGCCCCGCTCGAACAACGGCATCAGCTCGCCCATCATCCGGCCGATGCGCTCGTAGCCCGCCTCGATCAGGTCGAACCAGAGGTAGCGGGTGCCGGGGTGGTCGGCGGCGACCCGGTCCGCGTCCCGGATGTCGGTCTTGCCCATCTCGACGAACCTGCCGCCCTCGGGGAGCAGCCGCAGCGAGGCGTCGACGAACTCGTTGGCGAGCGAGTTCAGCACCACGTCCACGCCCCGGCCGCCGGTGGTCTCGCGGACCCGCTGCTCGAAGTCGAGGCTGCGGGAGGAGGCGATGCGGTCCTCGGGGACGCCGAGCGCCCGCAGCGTCTCCCACTTGGCGGGGCTGGCCGTGGTGTACACCTCGGCCCCCAGATGCCGGGCGAGCTGGGTGGCGGCCATGCCGACGCCGCCGGTGGCCGAGTGGATCAGCACCGACTCACCGGGGGAGAGCCGGGCGAGGTCGACCAGGCCGTAGTAGGCGGTGAGGAAGGCGATCGGCACGGTGGCGCCGTCGGTGAAGCTCCAGCCCGCGGGCAGCGGGACGAGCAGCCGGTGATCGACCACGGCGACCGGGCCGAACGAGCCGGGCACCATGCCCATCACCCGGTCGCCGGGGGCGAAGCCGGTGACGTCCGGGGCGACCTCGAGCACCAGGCCCGCGGCCTCACCGCCCATCACGTCCTGGTCGACCATGCCGAGGCCGAGCAGCACGTCGCGGAAGTTCATGCCCGCGGCGCGCACGGCGACGCGCACCCGGCCGGGGGCGAGCGGCGCCCCGGCGTCGGGGTGGGGCAGCAGGGCGATGTTCTCCAGGGTGCCCTTGCCGGTGGTGTCCAGGCGCCAGTGCCCGGCATCGGCCGGCGGGAGCAGCAACTCCTCCGAGGCGGACCGGACCAGCCGGGGTGCCAGCAACCGGCCCCCACGCAAGGCCAGTTGCTCCTCCCCGGTGGCGAGCGCGGCGGTCACCGCGGCCCGCGAGGCCGGGTGGTCGTCCACGTCGAGGAGGACGAACCGGCCCGGGTGCTCGGTCTGGGCGGAGCGCAGCAGCCCCCACAGCGGGGCCTGGACGAGGTCGCGCACGCCCTCGCCCTCGGCGGCACCGACCGCGCCCCGGGTGAGCAGCACCAGCCGGGCGGCGGCGAACCGCTCGTCGGCCAGCCACTGCTGGAGAAGCGTCAGCACCCCCTCCAGGGCGGAGCGGACGGCGGCCGGGGCGGGCTGCTCCGCGTCGGCGACGGCCGGTACCAGGACGGCGTCCGGGACGGCCGCGCCGCGCTCCACGGCCTCGGCGAGCGCGGCCAGGTCCGGGTGGGAGGGGAAGGGCAGCGCGGCGTCGCCGCCGAGCAGCACCGGGGTGATGGCCGGGTCCGGGCCGGAGGCCGGCAGTTCGGTCCACTCCACCGTCAGCAGCGGATCCGCGTGCTCGGCGCGGGCGGCCCGCAACTGCTCCTCGGCGACCGGACGGCTGAACAGCGACGCCACCTCGGCCACCGGGGCACCGGCGCCGTCGGCGATCCGGACGCAGACGCCCTCCGCGCCCTCCGGGGCCAGCCGCACCCGCACGGCGGTGGCGCCCGTGGCGTGCAGGGTCACCCGGTCGAAGGAGAACGGCAACCGGACCGGGCCGGGTCCGGCGGCGGCCGCGGCCGCGTGCAGAGCGGCGTCCAGCAGGGCCGGGTGCACCCCGAACCGGGCCGCGTCCTCGTGGAGTTCGCTCGGCAGCCGGACCTCGGCGAACAGCTCCTCGCCGCGCTTCCAGAGCAGGGTCAGGCCCTGGAACGCGGGACCGTAGCCGAGGCCGTCCCCGGCGAGGCGGGGGTACAGGTCCTCGATGTCCATCCGCTCCGCACCGGGTGGCGGCCAAGCGGCGAGATCCCAGCCGGGCCGCTCGGCGCCGGTGGCCAGCAGGCCGTCCGCGTGTCTGGTCCAGGGCCGTTCGGCGTCGGGGCGGGAGTGGACCGTGAGCGGGCGCCGGCCCTCGCCGTCCGGGGCGCCGACGCGGAGCTGCACCTGGACGGAGCCGTCCTCGGGCAGCAGCAGCGGCGCCTGGAGGGTGAGTTCGTCGAGGACGTCGCAGCCGGCCTGGTCCCCGGCATGCAGGGCGAGTTCGACGAGTGCGGTGCCGGGGAGGAGGACGATGTCGCGGACGGCGTGGTCGGTGAGCCAGGGGTGGGTGGTGGTGGAGAGGTGTCCGGTGAGGAGGAGTTCGTCGTCGGGCAGGGGCAGTGCGGCGGAGAGCAGGGGGTGGTGCGCGGTGTCGAGGCCGGCGGCGCGGGGGTCTCCTGCGGGGGATGGGGTGAGCCAGTAGCGCTGTCGTTGGAAGGGGTAGGTGGGGAGGTCGAGGGTGCGGCCGGTGGGGTCGAGGCCGGGCCAGGTGACGGTGGCGCCGTGGGCGTGTGTTTCGGCGAGTGAGGTGAGGAGGCGGGTCCAGCCGCCTTCGCCGCGGCGCAGGGTGCCGGTGACCAGGGCGTCCGGGTGTCCGGGGTCTCTGGTGCTGTCGAGGGT